>JAJDCE010000045.1 GCA_029260985.1 Patescibacteria group bacterium
GAAGCAACTAGTTTTATGGCACCTCCCCCTGCCCCATTTCCTCCACTTCCTAAAGTGGTTGGCTGTGTCACTGAACCATAAGGTGAGCTGCCATTACCCCCTCCTGCTCCACCATGACAAGCGCCAGCACCATACTGAGCATTTGAACCTGCACAAGTACCGGTGGCAGCACCATAACCTTTACTATCCACATTCACCGAAGCGCCTGAATAGATCATGATATTCCCCGTAGCGTTAACATCCACGCCAGTTGTGTCCGTCGCCGCATGAGTCAAAACCGTCGCATCCCCACCTACTGTACCAACTGTCAACGACGTAAGCGTTGCAGCAGTAGTAAGCGTACACGTTCCAGCACCGGTTAAAGTCAGATCATCAGCGCTGGCAAAATCAGTTCCTTGCGCAATGCTCCTGGGGCTACCCGAAGAGCAATCAATTGAAACTGGGGCAGCATATGCCGATTGAGGCTTAAGGCCAAGACCCGCTAAAAAGGCAACGGTTGCCAAAACAAAAGCAGCCAAAAACAATGGTCTTTTAATAGTCATATTTTTTATTTTAATTCTTACACCCTAAAAAAATAACATATCTTAGAGGTAAAACAAAATATAAATCATTAAAAAAACCTAAAATTAAGTGATCATTAAAAATACAGCCCCTTTCGCCACTGAAGTCGTAGAACTTGCATCAATCAATTTGGGAGCTTTTTTAGAGAGCGAGTGTCTAGCAATAATTTTTTCAAGCCGAGTCTTTTTGTGAGCAATGTGATTATGATAAACCGACCCCCCTAAAACAATCGCTTCGGGATTAAAAATCAAATTGAGGTTCGAAAGGCCAATCCCTAAATGTTCAATGATCGACTTGGCTAAGGCAGGGTTTTTCTTTTTATAATACCCACCCGTCAAGTGCTCAAGTGTTTTGAGTTTGTGGTCCAGGTTCAGCACCATATGGCCAAACTCTCCCGCATGACCATCCCGGCCATAAAACATTTCTCCATCAATTATCACCGCTCCGCCCACGCCCGTACCCACCATCACACCCAGCACATGCTGATATTTATGCACAGCCGGATTTAAATATTCCGCCGCTAAAAAGGCATTGATATCATTATCAATATGAACCTCCGTTTTGAATTTTTTTTGCAAAAGAGATTTGAGTTTTAAATTTTTACCTGATGGGATGTGAGGAGCGTGAACGAGAACGCCTTTTGGCTGATCTACAATACCCGGCACTGCCACTCCGATACCTTTAACTGACTTTGAATAAAACTCATTAATAAGGTCGTAAAGCTGTGTCAAAAAACCCTTCTGACCATGCCGAACATCAGTTTTAACCATTTTTTCATCCAAAACCCGAAGCTTTTTATCAAAAGCCTGAATCAGCATTTTTGTCCCACCTACATCAATTCCTAAAAATTTAGCCTTTTTGTTTTTCATCTTTTAATTATTACATTTCCACTCTTCCCGACCAGTCGGGATTCGTGACTTCCGGTTGACTCCCATAGACGGTAAATCTTCTTATTTTCAGTCAACTGGGGTCAATCGGAAGTCTACTGGAAATTAGATTTCAACCCATACGGGCAGGTGATCCGAATAAGGTGCATCGAGGACGCCGGCCGCTTTCACATGTAAATCCTTACAGGCCAAAATCAGATCGATCGCTCGCTTAGGCTTAAAGGAGGGGAAAGTGGCAGTTTTATGAACCATTTTAAGGGTGTTTTCCTTTATAAAATCGGAAACCTCACTGAGCCCCTTAAAAATATTAAAATCCCCGCACACTAAATACTTCCGCGGACATTCTTTGAGATGTTTCGTCAGTTCCTCCATCTGTTTTTTTCGCATAGAGCTTCGGAGCAAGCCCAAATGAACCACAAAAATGCTCACATCTCCAACAACAAATTCAAGATAAAGACTCTTACCACCGGCTTTGAAATAATGAGGGATAACGCTTCCCTTAATCTTGCTGATAATCGCATCGTGGTGATGGCGCATAACAGGCACACATTTTATCCAGCTCATAGGGTGATACTTAGAAAACGTGTGGATAAAAGGAGCTGCCATTTTCTTGGCCACCTGCTTCGCCTGGCAATTAAAGCGGGACCGTAACGACCCAACGTCTGTTTCCAGCATGCAGATAATATCCGCTTTTTGCCGCTTCATAAACTGGCCGATGTTTTTCACCGTCTCAGTCACTCTGGGAGCCCAAAGGTAGTGCCAAAAACTTGTAAAATACTCTTTCAGCGAGCCTTTTAAGCCTGTTCCATAGCCGATATTATATAAAACAATCTTCATCATCGCTAATTATAGGGTTAATCCTTTCTAAATTACAAGACTCGTTTCACTCGCATTACAAAAATTAAATAATTGAATTCAAAACCTTGTAATGCGCAGCCTTGTAATGTAAAACTTTGTAATGCGCAGCCTTATAATTTTTACCGAAAAAGAATGAATAAAGTACTACAATTATTATTAGTAACGGTGCTGATTTTTAGCACAGTAGTGATACCTGTGTCAGCGGATCGAAGCGAAAAAGCTCAAGTGATCAAATTTAATAATGACACAAATGATCTCATCATCAAAAGAGGCAATGGCGAACGGTGGCTTATACAGCACAATCGAGCCTGCACTTCCATTTCTACCGAATTCCCGGTAACCCTGATTTGGGAAGGGGATAAAGTGGTGACTCTAAAGGTCAACTTCAATGAAAAGTGCAAAGTTTACAATACCGTGCCTTACAGTGGGGAGGGAAAACTTCTAAGGGTGATAAGAAGTGAGAATCAGCTAGTCAAAGACCATGAGGCCGAAATCTTTTATAGAGGCAATCAGTATATGGTTGATTACGATGAGAGATGTCGCTATATGTACGACTTTGAGGGGGATCTGATCTATTACAACTTCTTCAATTCGAATAATACCCGAGGAGAGATCATTCTGCCGGGCAATCGAGGGCAATGTGAATTCAAAACCCTCTACACCACAGATACAGCCCCGGAAGAAACTCAGGAAAAACCTGAGACGATTGAAGGCTTCCAGCATCAAGCTCAAAACAACTCTGTCTATTTTTACTGGAAACCAATGACAGCAGAGGGAAAATGGCTATATGTGATCAGTTATAGTAGAAACCCGCTTGAGTTAGACGCTTACAAAAATTGGCGTGAAATGCCGAATATCCGCCTCACCAAGCGGAATTCCTATACTATGCGACGCCTTGAAAACGGCCGTGAGTATCATTTTTACATCGCCGCTTTAAACGAAGGCAAAGAGGCAGGGCCATGGACTCAGGTTTCAGTCACACCTGTGGCAGGAGAAAGGTTTGTGAATAACCCCGATGCAGAACCATTTGAAATAAAAATGGAAGATAAGTCAGAATACTTCAAGCTTTCATGGCCAGATCGAAGTAAGGACAGCAGACGATACTATTTGCGCTTTTATGTGAACGGTAAATTCAAATTCTTCCGCATTCTGCATACCGATGAGATCTCGTTTAATATCCCGAAAGAGCCTGAGTACGAAGGTCAGAACCTCAAAGTTATCCTCAGAACTTTTCCGAAGCCTCAACGGCCTAAGTTTAGCGATGGGATCTTTTGGAAGGTTGAGGAGAATGAATATTAAGTTTCCTTTTTCTCTTTCATCCGACTACCTATTTTAGCTAGTTTTCTGGTCTTTGCTGATATTAAAACTTTTAGACCACCCACAGCTTTGATGGCTGTTACGTAGGCAGGAGTTAGAGGGGCATTGTGCTTTTTATAAACGTATATTTTCGTCAATAAGTCAGTTGCCTTTTGGTTATTCTTTCGAAAGTAAGCCGAAAACTTCTTAATGAAAGCCGTTTCCATTTCTTTAAACAAGTTAATTTCTGCTCGAGCCTCTTCGTTGCCGGATGCTTTTACCCCTTTTGCTATTGCTTTCGCAATGTTCCTCTGCATTTTTAGCAGTCTGCTGTCACTTTCAAGTAATCGGTTAACTGCAGGAATAAGAATTTTATTTAGAGCTTTACTAAGACCAAAATTGGTCAGCTCCTTCTTGCCTGCTCCATACCTCTTTAACTCAGCATCAGCTACTCTTTTAGCCGCTTTTCGGAGCCTTTCACCAGCTTGCATAGTTTTTTTAGCTCTATCGCCAGCTGATTGTGGCTTTTTACTCTGACTAGTCCGACTCTTCGGAGCTGAAGAACCTCTTTCGACATTCCGAAAGATCAGACGTGGTTCATTAAAGAAATCGGTATTCGAAGATAAAAAATGCATGATCGTTGAAATATTTTAGTTTTTAAATGTTACACCCGTTTTCTGTCACCTCTGTGCCCACTCGTAGCTTTAGATTTAGCATAGTCCTCCATTAATTTTCCTTTGACACTCTTCAGAGGAATTAAAACTTTATCACTAGGTCGTTCAGCATAAGCCTTTCCTTTAGCGTCAACATAACCTTTAGGAGCTCTTTTTAGAAATATCTCTTTACCACTTCGTTTTACAATAAGTGCAGAAGCATCCAGTTTTTCACCTTTCTTAGCGATACGATAATGATCCCCCTCTTTGAACTCAACTTTTAAAGGGGCTTTCTCGGTATTTACACGCCGAGTCACTCTTTTTTTAGGAGTTATAGCAGGCCATACAGTAGGTTTTCGGGTAGGTTTAGCAGGAGCTTTTTGAGCCGATCGGGCAGCTAATTTGCCTGAAATACCTTTCGGTCTAGTTGCTGGTTTTCGGGCTGGCGCTTTTGGAGCATCCTTTAGCTGATCAATTAAACTTTTTTCAGCTGACTTTTCGCTCCTAGCTGCCTTCATCATCCTCTGGTAGCCTTTCGGATCGGTTGGCAGATTTAATATATCACCTGGTTTTGGGGTGAAGGTTTTCTTATCTACCCCAATATATTGCCCGGTTTTTCGGTCAACTTTAGCGTAAAGCTTTTTCCCGCTCCGATCCACTTCTACAATAGGCGTAGCGGATGGGTTAAACAATTTATGCAAAGCAGGAACTTTTTTTAACCATTTCTTAATTTCATATTTATTCGCTTTTGCCAGAATTTTCCCCTTGAGCATTAAATACTTATCAAGATTCGCTCTACGGTCGCCCTGACTGATTTTCTCCGCTTTACCAGCTGCCTTTGCGGCTTTTAAGAGAGCATCGGCACGCTTACCTGGCTTTTGTTTGGCTTTAAAAGCTTCTTTAAAAGCAGGATCCAAGATATCCTTTGCAGCTTTTCTGGCTAAGTCTCCTGGTGAGGCGCTAGGGCGTCCGCCCCTTAAAACTAACCTCTTTTCAGCAAAAAACTGAGGATTGTTGTGATCGTTGTAAAATAGAGTATTCATTTTTATTTTGGGTTTATTGAGATATTTTAATTGTTGTAAGCAGTAGCTGCTTATGCCAAAGGTGGAGTTTCTTCACCGCCTTCAGTAGTTTCGGCTGGCTCACTACCTTCGGCAGGGGCTTCCTCTAAAGGAGTAGGAGTTTCCTCAGCAGCTGGTTCAGCAGGAGTTTCAGCAACTGGGCAAGTATGACCTTCAGTCATTTCGCCTCCGCAATTAGGACAAGTAGCAGGTGCAGCTGGAGTTTCTTCCACGACAGGCGCTTCTTCAGCCGCAGGAGCTGGCTCTTCGGCAACTGGCTCAACTGGCGCTTCTTCAGCCATAGGAGCAGGAGCTTCCTCCGTAGCAGGCTCAGCAGGAGCTGGCGCTTCTGGAGCAGTCTCTTCAGCAGCTTCAGCTGGCTCACTGCCTACGGCAGGAGCAGCAGGTTCCTCTGCAACAGGAGTTTCAGCAACTGGGCAAGTATGACCTTCAGTCATTTCGCCTCCGCAATTAGGACAAGCAGCTGGCGCAGCAGGTGCATCACCCGCAGGCGCAGTATCAGTAGCTTCGGCTGGTTTTTCTTCTTTTTTACCAAATAAACCACTTAGAAAGCCAAAGCGAACCAAGCGATTCGGATATTCAGAATGATCGAAGGTAGAATATGTATTGTTCATGATGAAAAATTATTATTTTTTAATTTTATCTTCATATTATATCATTTTTTACTCAAAAAATCAACAATATAGATACCCTAACAGTTTACCGCTTTTACTCTGAAATTCTATTGACATTTAAGCAAAATATAGTACAATTATAACCATTTGCTCGAGTATTAATGATAGTTCGACAGGTGGACTTGCTATTTAAAAGCGTAGTCCGTTTAGCCGATAGCTGCCAATAGTGGCTGGCCAATCGGTTTTAAGAGTTTTTTGTTCAATCTTTTTCCCCGGTAGCGCCGGGCAGCATCGGCGTTTTGCCGGAGGAGGTAAAGAAAGTGAGATGGTTAGCAGTATTATCAATCCTAGGGGTAGCCACCACCAGTTGGGCACTCCCCAGGGGCCCCTCGCCCACCCCCGCGATGCAGTCGCCCACCCCCGCATCTGGCGACATCGGCCTGATCTTCAAGGACGAAGACCGCAGCTCTAAGGCGGTCACACAGATCAGTATTGTCGAGGTCCCCCACCTGATCAAGATGGTTAACCGCGCCAAGCGTGGTCACACCACCAAAAAAGATCTCCAGTACGCTATCTTGCTGGCTCAAAAATACCGTATCATTTTCAAAAAATGGGTCAAAGTTCCCTACTTGAAAATGATCCAGGTCATCCTGCGCCAGCAGGAAAAACAGGTGCGCCAACACATGGCGAACCTGTTCCGTGTCCAGGCGCTCGCCATCCTCATCAACCGAGTCGATGGCCAGTCAGACCCCGACATCATCAAGCTCCTCAAGAGCAACGCCAAGCGCTACAAAAAAGCCAAAGCGCTGGCCGACCAACTCGCCGACTACGCCAAAAGCCTCTAGCAAGAGGCGAGGGCACCGCCCACCATAGCCAAAGTCCTGAACTCGTTTCAGGATCACGCGACGGTGGACGGGCCCTTTTTCTTTTAAGCAAAAAACCCACCCCCATGAAAAGGTGGGTTTTTAAAATTTCATTTAAGAAAGAATTATTATGAAGTTTCTATGAAAGGTATTGGTCTACAATCTTATTCATTGCTGCAGGGAAGGTAGATCTGCTCTTATTCCACTTCTTATATTCGTATTGAATTCGACTAATTAAGCTATTGATAGATGCAAGTTTCTTGGGATCACCTGAATTTATTGCCTTAGCTCCTTTTTCAAGAATGCGATCCATAACTTGAGTGAATTGAACATTTCCGCGCAATCTATCTATTTTTGACAATACTTTATTTTTAAGTTTGTCATTTCTGCCTTTTTCAGCTTCACCCGTTTCTTTGGCAGCTTTAGATAGCTTTGTACCTTTTTTTGCTGACAGGGTTACTACATCAGGTTCAAATGTCATTGTTTCACCCTTTTTACGTCGTGCGCTTTTAGGGCGTTTCGCATTAATTTTAAAAGCCTGTTTAGCTTGATAGATCGTTTTACTACCTTCTTTTGTAATCTTGAACTCGATCTCTTTAGGACCTTTTCCAGGTTTACTTTTTGGCTTTTTCTTAGCTCCCTCAGGAGCAGCTTTTGGCCCTTCAGGACCTTTTCGGAACACTCTGCGCTTTTCATTGAAGAAATCGCTGAGGTTCGAAAGAGTATTAAATAATTCTTTCATGGTATTAAAAGTTAATTTTTATTTTAATAAATAAATTTATAAATGAGACAATTCATCTTCCAGATTCAGGGCCGTTTCATCGAGTTTGGTCTGAATCATTTCTAGTTTCTTGCGTGAGTTCGAGTTACTTTTATTGATCGCGTATTTTAGTTCCGCAAGGGTTTTATCCAGTAGAGCCTGTTCTTCTTCCAGAATGGCTTCACGCTCATCTTCTTGCGAATCATTAAGCTTGGATAACTTTTTTTTGGCCTCAGTCCCTATCTGTTCACACCGCTTATTGAAGGCATTATGGAGCTTCTCCAGATAGACATTATGATGTTCAATTGTGTCATCGTACAGGAAGGCCAATGCTTCTTCGTCTGCGGGTAGCTGTGCCATATTTAAGCTTAGTTATCATACAATTATAGCATCTTTTTCAATAAATATCAATATCTAAGTGGCCAATGCTCCTATCGTCATCCTGGACTTGATTCAGGATCCCCAAAGTCTAACATGGGATTCTGAATAGATTTCAGAATGACGAATAGATAAATATTTAGTCAAAACCCCTTGCAAAAGAGTCATTTTGTATGTAAAATCCTCTCGCTAACTAATTTTAGACAACATGTCACATAAAAAAGCAGGAGGATCAACAAAGAACGGTCGCGATTCACGGTCAAAACGCCTTGGGGTTAAGCTATACGCCGGTCAGGCAGTGCTCGCTGGCAATATTTTAGTCCGGCAAAAAGGGTCTAAGTTTAAGCCCGGTAAAAATGTGGGTATTGGCAAGGATTTTACTCTTTTTGCGGAAAAGAAAGGAGTGGTTGAGTTTACCGAAAAGCGCCAGAAAAAGTTCGATGGACGTATTTTTAAAGATCGTTTCGTAAATATCGTTCCCGCCTAATAGCAGATTACCTGAATTAAAACCTGAAGAACACGGCAGCTTGTCGTGTTTTTTGATTAGAAAATTACAAGATTCAAGATTCAAAGATTATTAATTGATTTTCCTTTTTGCCAATAATTTTGTAATCTTGTAATAGTCCGCTGGAGCTTTAGCAAAAGAGGACGTTTCTAATCTTTTAATTTAAGAAAGCATGAGTGAAGCAAATGATTTAGATTTATTTACAGGCCCAGCCCCCTCCGAAAAAAAGGAAATGAGCGATGAAAAATTTCAGGAGGAAATGAAAAAGGCTCAGAAGGCAATAAAAGACTTAAAACGAGAAGAGGGGAAGGCCAAAGCAAATGATGATAGCCTAGCTGCTATCATCGTCCAATTTTTGAGCCAGTCCGAAAACACTGATCTTTTCCTGCTGATATCAAGAACCGTTGCGCAAAATATCCCTTCAGAGCTTATTATTGCGGTGCTGTCATTGATCGACAAACGCTCCCTTGAAGAAGTAAAAGGATTATTGGAAGGGGGTGAGGGGCATCCACAAAAAGAAGGACATGAGATGGTTGTTCATCAGAAAGCCAATTTTGAATCCCTGTCCCCGCATCACAAAAAAGCGATTGATAAGTGGATCGGAAATATATCGGAAGTGGCTGCGAAAAAGCCCCATCGGGTGCTCGAAACAGCCGTTATACCTGGTCCGGATCGAATTCTTTCACCAGTCCTGGTTCAGCTTTCAGCTTTTATACTGAGAAATTTTTTGCTTAAGCACGATTTCACCATTGAATTCCAAACCCTTCGGGATTTCATGCAGGGGGTTTACGTGGAAATCATAAAAAACCTCGAAGTCCTCATCAAGGAACAGAAAAAGCTAGGTTAAAATTAGCTGCTGAGCGAAGCCAGGGCGCTATCAATGTCAGGAAATATTTTGAATAAATTCGAAATCCCCAGAATACTTAAAATATCTTCAACATTTTTGTTGAGAGCCGCGATGATGATCTGACCGTTATTTTTAATCAGATGGTTTTGCCAGGCAACGAGTTGTCCGATCGCGTAACTATTCAGATAATCAAGTTTTTGAAAATCAAAAACCAGTATAGATTTTGGAGTTTCAGCTTCAATCAGAGCCTCAAGCTCGGTAAGGGCTTCCTTTTGACTCCCATCAAAAGCCCCTTCAAAATGAATTAAGTGGGTATTCTCGTGTGTTTCGCTTTTCTCAATAGACAGTGTTAATTTTTGCATGGAAAAAGTTTTATTGAATCATATGAAGGGCGGTGCGAGCAGCTTCAGCTCCTTTATCACCCCTTTTACCCCCCCGAATTCTTGCCTGAGCCTGTTTAATAGAGTGGGTGGTCAGTACTCCAAAAACCACCGGAAGTTTATAACTTAAACTCGTGTTCATTATACCCTGGGTAGCGGCAAAAGCAATAAAATCAAAATGCGGAGTTTCCCCCTTAATAATGGAGCCTAGAGCGATAATAGCGTCAGGTTGATGTTGCTCCGCAAGTCGGGTGCAAGCGAGTGGTAGTTCAAAAGCGCCTGGAACATAGGTCACTTCAATATTTTTCTTCAGCACCCCATTGGCCACCAATTCATCAATACAGCTTTCCAGCAAAGCGCCAGATATATCAAAATTATAACGGCTGACCGCTATGCCGATTTTAGCCCCCTTTTTGACTTTTACCGGTTCTGTTAAATGATTATTGAGTTGAGACATGAATTAATTCTTTAGTCGGGCAAACTTTTCTATATATTTAGCCAATACATCCGTTTCCACATTCACCTTATCACCTTCTTTCAGTGTGTGTAAATTAGTAACTTCCCAGGTGTGCGGGATGATACTAACTGAAAAATCATTATCCGTAACATCAATAACCGTCAGACTGATGCCATTGAGAGCAATAGAGCCCTTGGGAATAATATACTTATTTAATACACTTGAAATTTCCAGTCTGATCAAGATAGCATTTCCATCATTGGCAATAGAAGTAAGTTCTCCCACACCCTCAACATGTCCGGTCACCATATGCCCGTCAAACCGCCCATCAGCCTTGAGAGGAAGTTCCAAATTGACAACTTGTCCATTTTGATAAGATTCAAGGATCGATTTAGCTTCTGTTTCGGGCATAAAGTCGATTGTGAACGTATTATCTGATAGCTCAACCACTGTTAAACAAGCTCCATCTACAGCAATGCTACTACCCTTTTTAAGTTCGCTGATAATCCCGGATGCCTCAACAACCAGCTGTTTATCCGTCAGCTTTGTGACTTTGCCTGTGGTTTCTATTATTCCTGTGAACATAAGTTAATTTCGTATTTCAGATTTCTGATTTCGCATTCCTATTTATACATTTGATATTTGTCATTTTTATTCAGAACGTGGTATATCAAAACTTCTAAATGGTAAATATAAAAATGCTAAATAAAATCAGAAATGCGAAATCAGAAATCTGAAATAAAACCACTCCTTTATAACTATAGCACTTAAGCCGTTACTACTTAAGCTTTAAATGTGCTGGTTAAGTGCTGCAGGCGCTCAAGTCTTCTACTGGTGTAGTCCTGAATCACATTTGAATCTCCATCTACAAAAATACTGTGCAGAAGTTGGATGGCTTTTTTTCGATTATTTTTATCTATCAAAACCATGATTCTTCTTTGACTCTCGCCATGAGATATTGATTTTATGTTAATTCCATAAGTACCTAAAACACCTGAAATTTCAGATAAAACACCTGGCTTGTTGGCCAGTTCATTACCAACTACAGATACGCAGGCTAAAGAATCCTTGGTCCAGCTTAAATCACTGGCTTGGTACCTTTCATCTAGCACTGTTATATCATGGAGCTCCTTCATGGCTTCACGGATACGATTCCTGTGTTCATCACGCTCCGATTCATCTGGGGGAAGCGGGATGCTAAAAGTTACACTTGTTCCTTCTGTAAAAAACCCATCCATACTTAAATCATGATCACTTAAAATTCCCATAATTTTTGCGCCGAACCCTTTTCGGTTGGCCATTTCCGGAATTGTAATTGTTAAAGTGTCGACATGAGGATTGGAGATAATTGATTTGAATGCGTGTTTCGTTTCAATTTTGGCATTTGAGAAATTGGTTCCGCCATTTTTTTTTGGCTCTCGAATATCCACAAGGCTTAAATCCATCCTGTACTGTTGAGCTAAAGAGAGGGCATCAATTTGCATAATCTGACTGCC
The DNA here is from genome assembly GCA_029260985.1 of Patescibacteria group bacterium. Lineage (GTDB taxonomy): Bacteria > Patescibacteriota > Gracilibacteria > UM-FILTER-43-11 > UM-FILTER-43-11 > JAJDCE01. Next base: position 11,638 of record JAJDCE010000045.1, read on the forward strand.
GGCTGCTGCCATTTCCAATGCTTCTTCAATCGATACATCACCATGGATTTTTGGTTTATTTTTGTCCGGATCAAGATCATCAGGGTTTGCAGTAAGAACACCAGGCACATCTTTCCAGAAGCGAGTATCAGCTGGTCTTGTGCCAATTTTCTGAAAAGCCAATGCAGTATTTACAGCGGTGGTATCGGTATAACTTCTTCCTACATCTGTCACAATTCCCCTTGGTGTATTGCTTACATGCCCTCCAAAAATACGAATAAGCTCAGCCCTGGTATCTTGTGCTGTTTTAAACGCTTCTAAAATTCCTTTCTGCATAGCCGCGTGGAGGCGTCTGTTTGAAATTGGCCCATCACCAAATCCATTCTCCTCACAGGCAACATCATCAAAAAAATGAGTTTCATGGCCTTCTTGTTCTAAATAAAGCTTTAAAAAGTGGCCACTCATTTTTTCACCAAACCCAATCACCTGATCCCTTATTTTAAATGAACCATCCACTGGCATTAAGGTGCGACTTACTTTCTTATGAGTCATAAGAGACTGCTTCAGTTTTTCATATTTCTGCTGTTGAATTGTCTTTGCTTGTTCAGAGAAGTTCCCATTAAAGAATTTTCCAATTATTACACTATGAAGTGAATTTGCAGATTCAAAAGCTCTATCAATATCACTTTCACTATAGTCGACTTGGTTTAATTCATCCATTGCTCCAATAAGCGCATTGGTGACACCTGTAAAAGCTGAAACAACCAAGGAAATTGACTCCCCACGATCTTTAAGAACGTTTACCAAATTCCCGACCTGATCAAGTTGCGACATATTCTTCCCACCGATTTTATTAACCGTTACAGGCTGTTTCGAGGACATCTAATATTATTTAAAGGAATTGCGGTCAACTGATGGCTGCATTTTTAGCAAATCTCTTCTCAGCACACTAGCTGTATGCCTCAAGCCAGCACCTGGCCCTCCAAGTACATAAGGCCCGTTTGCATCATAAATATCTGTCACAACTTCGATTCTGTTGGCGGTTCCAGAAAGCTGACCAAAAGGCTCAGACAGTGGAACTTCTTCAAGGCCTACCTTTAATTCAGGTTTTCCGTCTACCAATTGAAAAGAAGCAAGGTATTTAAGAGTATTTCCTCTGTTCTTAGCCTCTTCAAAACGCTGATACATATCAGCGTCCAGTTCAAGTTCAATCTCGCTTAGGCATTCATCAGGGCATTCAATGTCAAAATACTTATCTGGCAAAAAACGTTCTAATTGAATATCTTCCATTTCAACTGCGTGACCTGCTTCGCGAGCCAATATAATAAGTTTACGGGCTACATCTAAACCATTCAGGTCATCCCTAAAATCAGGCTCTGTAAATCCTTTATCCCTGGCTGCCTTAATTGCGCCTGAGAGACCCATGCCATCTTTAAGCTGGTCAGCAATAAAGCCAAGTGTGCCAGAAAGTGAAGCTTTCATATTTTCAATCGGATCTCCAATGGTATTTCGTTCACTGATCCATGGAACAGCTCCCAATCCTGCCATGGTGGTGGCGCTATAGCCGTATCGCCTTGGGTCGTTAGTCAGTTCTGCATAAGTATCATGGCCATAAAGCGAAATAGGATTTTTATTAGCGGTAACAATACGACTTCGTGTATCCCGAATTACTTTTAAATGCAAATTTTTAAGCACATCCTTTCCTGCTGTGGCGTCCACAAAAACCAAATCACCATCATAGCCAAGACTATTAGCTTCCTCCAGTATAGGTGATAAGTCTTGAGCACCATTGTAATAATGCATTTCTGAGGTGAGCTGGTCAATTTGCCGTCTTTTGGAAGCAAAGAATTGCAAATCCTCTTTAGAAAATCCTCCTGGCTTGAAGCAAAATTCCTTACTGTTGCCCAAACCTACTATAGAAGTGGGATTAGTATGCTTATTTAAGTCAGGTGAATCATTTCTTGCAACCTGCTCAGTGAACTCTCTGCCAACCTGGCCTGTAGCTCCTAAAACAAAAATATTTTGACGCATGTTTAAAAGGGTTAAGGCCACCTACGCTAACATAATGCAGATTGCCAGTCAACTCCCATTAGCGTGAATTACGGAACTAATTTTCTGTTTAGTACAAGCCATTGCTTTTAAAAATTACAAATTACAAACCTGCCTGTTGGCAGGCAGGTCCCAATAAACAAAAAATGTCCAAATTACAACCTGTCTGCCGAAAGGCAGGCTTCAAATTACAAAATGTACTACTAAATAGTTGTATATTGTAATTTTCTTGTAAATTGTTCACTGTAATTTGTGATTTAATACCTCAGTATGTGGCATAGCATAAATAAAATACGAGTTTTGCTCAGATTATATTAATCTTTCTTAAGGATCGCCTGAAATGCTTCTTGAGGCAAAGATACAGCGCCCATTTGCTTCATTTTCTTCTTGCCCGCTTTTTGTTTTTTTAGAAGCTTGTTCTTTCGGGTAACATCACCACCATATAGCTTAGCGGTTACATCTTTTCGTAACGCTGAAATCGTTTCACGGGCAATTATCTTACCTCCAATCGCTGCCTGAATTTTAACCTGAAACTGATGTTTGGGGATGATTTCTTTTAGTTTTTTAACGAGCCTGCTACCGAGTGTCTGGGCTTCTGAGCGATGACACATAGCGCTCAATCCATCAATTTTTTCATCCGCTACATACAGATCAAGCTTAATTAAATCCTCCTGGCGGTACTCAAAAAAGTCATAATTCATAGAGGCATAGCCACTACTCACATTCTTCAGAGCATCATAAAAATCAAGAATGACCGTAGCCAAAGGCATTTCGAAAAGAAGAAGCACTCGGCCCTCATCTATATAGGTAAGGTTGAGGTACATCCCTCGACGTTGCTGAGCGATTTTCATAATGCCGCCAACGGTATCTTTAGGGCATACGACTTCCATTTTTACCCACGGCTCAGAAATACCGTCGATATGACTAGGGTCAGGAAGTAGAGCGGGGGAGGAGATAGTGGTTTCTTTTTTATCTTTGGTGGCGATAATATATGAAACCGACGGTGCTGTCATAATCAAATCCAAATCATATTCCCGCTCAAGCCGTTCACGGACAATGTCCATATGCAGAAGACCCAAAAATCCACATTGAAACCCAGAGCCTAAAGCAGGTGATTGTTCGGGAGTATAGGTTAGCGCGGCATCATTCAGGGTTAATTTCTCGAGTGAATCTCGAAGCAGCGGAAAATCATCACCATCAATACAATAAATACCGGCATAAACCATCGGCACCACTGTTTTATAGCCTGGTAAGGGTGTCGGCTCACTCGCACCTGCCTTGCCGGCAGGCAGGCTTGAGGCTTGAGACTTATAAATCGTATCACCGACTCGCGCCTCACCAACCGACTTTAAGCCCGTCACAACAAAACCCACCTCACCTGGTTTAAGCTCCTTTTGAGATTCATATTTAGGTCGGAAGTATCCTAAATCAGTAGCCTCAATATCAGTTTTAGCATTAAGAAAACGAAGTTTATCTCCCTTTTTAAATGTCCCACTCACCAAACGGACATACGCTACAACTCCCCGATAAGTGTCATAAACCGAATCAAACACAAGAGCCTTGGCTTCATCATCGTTAGTGATTTCGAATTGCTTACGCATGCCATCCACATCCGGCGAAGGCACTCGATCAACAATGACCTGAAGGAGTTTTTCAATATTCTCACCGGTTTTTGCTGACACTTCAACCACCTCTTCTTTTGGAATTGCTAAAACATTTTCAATCTCTGTTTTAATCCGTTCAGGATCTGCGGCCGGCATATCAATTTTATTGATAACAGGAATAATTTTAAGATCATGCTCCATCGCCATATAAAGGTTGGCCAGAGTTTGAGCTTCAATACCCTGAGTGGCATCGATCACCAAAATAGCGCCCTCACAGGCCGCGATACTACGGCTCACTTCATAAGTAAAATCCACGTGACCCGGTGTGTCGATCAGATTCAGAATGTAACCCTTCCAATCCATTCGGACCGGCTGCAATTTAATAGTAATCCCTCGCTCTTGCTCCAGCTCCATCGTGTCCAGCAATTGGCCGTGTTTCATATCCCGTTTTTCAACCGTACCGGTGATTTCTAAAAACCGATCCGCCAGAGTGGATTTTCCGTGGTCAATATGCGCGATGATACAGAAGTTTCGTATGTTCTTCATTGAATCTAAACGATAAAACTATTGAACGACGTAACAAGGTAACATGTTGTCTCACTATTTCGTTACGTCGTTACTTCGTTTGCAAAGCAGAGCCAGTGTATAGGAAAACCTCTCTAGATTCAACAGAGGCTATGGAGGTGATGAAGAGGTATGATATATTTATAAAGTCATAAAATAAAAATGCCAAAAAAAGGAGACAAGCAGGAATACTTTTACCAGATCAAAGCTCAAGACGCGGTGACGGCTTTAAAGTCGGATGGAAAACATGGGCTATCGGAAACTGAGGCACAGAAAAGGTTGGAACATCATGGTCCGAATAAATTGGAAGAAGGGAAAAAGCGACCCATTATTTTTCGTTTTTTTGACCAATTCAGGGATCTGATGATCATCGTCCTCATCATTGCGGCACTGCTGGCCTATTATCTCGGCGACTTTCGGGGAGGAACCATCCTTTTAGTAATCGTGATGGCCAATGCAGTCATTGGTTTTTATCAGGAATTCAAAGCCGAAAAAATCCTCGAGTCCTTAAAAAAAATCATTCAGGCTAAAGCCACCGTCATCCGAGACGGACAAAAGCGTGAAATCGAACAGTCCGAACTGGTGCCTGGCGACATCGTATATATGGATGAGGGCAGTGCGGTACCCGCCGACATCAGACTTATTGAAACAACCAATTTTAGTACTAATGATTTTATTTTGACGGGTGAATCAGTTCCTCAGGAAAAGTCCGCGTCCCTTGTCATCAAAAATCAGACCACTGTCACTAATCAGGATAATCTGGTCTTTTTGGGAGTCACGGTCGCCAAGGGCAATGCCTATGGTGTGGTTTACGGCACCGGGATGAACACGGAAATTGGACGAATCGCCAAAACGAGTGAGGCGATCACGCACGATCTCTCTCCTTTGCAGCGCGAAATGAATATTCTGGCCAAAGCGCTCACCAAAATTGCCGGAATCATTGCATTGAGTTTATTTATTCTGAACTTCCTTTTAAGTATAAACGGCGGCGAAGGACTGAAATTAACCATTCAGGTCAGCATCCTTTTTGCCATTGGCGTGGCAGCCGCCTGCGTGCCTCAGGGTTTGCCAGCTCAGGTGTCTGTAGCCCTCAGTTTAGGGGTAAGTCGAATGGCCAGGCGACGTGCAGTGGTTCGTAAGCTCTCAGCCGTTGAAACATTAGGGTCTACCACTGTGATTTGTTCCGATAAAACCGGAACGCTCACCAAAAACGAAATGACCATCACCCATGCTTTCGTGCCTTCGGCTCTGAGGCAGGAATCGTATGCCACTAGGCACATTATTGGCAAGAGTAGTGAAAAGCTCAGGCTCGAAGAGAATGGATTGGAATTAGAGGTAAGAGGTGACGGATACCATCCCAAAGGTTCAATTTTGCTCGACGGCAAAAGGATGCCCACAAGGCAGTTGAGTGCCATTAAACAGTTTTTTGAAGATGGTTTTCTGGCATCCAATGGACGTGTAAACCCACCAGATCGAGACCACAAAGGTTGGTACGCCATCGGAGACCCAACCGAGGCGGCGTTTACACCTTTAGCGATTAAGGCAGGGTTAAAGCCCAATGATTTAGACAGGCGATTCCCAATGGTCGCGGAGTTGCCATTCGACAGCGATCGTAAACGGATGACGATTATCCGAAAGCACAAAGGCAAGCAGATCGGCTACATGAAAGGCGGACTCGAAAATGTGCTCGAAGCCTGTACTCATATCAATCACTCAGGAGACATCAAACCACTGTCCGATAAAGAACGAAAAACGATTCTCAAAAAAAGCGAACATTTTGCCAGCCAGGCGCTCAGAGTTATTGCCTTAGCCTATCGTGACTTTCCGAAATCATCGAAAAAGTTTTCAATCAAATCCACCGAAAAAGAATTTATTTTTGCGGGCTTTGTTGCCATGCTTGATCCTCCACGAGTAGGTGTATTGGAGGCGATCAAAACCACTTACAATGCCCATATCCGGGTCATGATGATTACAGGGGACAATGCGGTGACAGCTCAAGCCATTGCTAAAAAAATCGGAATGTCCAAAAACGGTGACCTGGAAGTCTATAGCGGAGATCAGATCAAGCGGATGACGGACTCAAAACTTAATAAAATTCTGAAGGGAAAATCCGTCGTTTTTTCACGCGTATCACCAGAGGACAAATACCGTCTGGTCACTTTGCTAAAGCAGATGGGTGAGGTGGTGGCGGTCACTGGAGATGGAGTCAACGACACGCTCAGCCTTAAAAAATCTGACATCGGTGTCGCCATGGGTAAAATGGGTTCTGAAGTCGCCAAAGAGGCCTCAGAAATCGTATTGTTGGATGATAATTTCAGCACCCTTACTGCAGCGATCCGCGAAGGTCGGACGATCTTCAAAAACCTCAAAAAAACCATTTTGGCCTCCATCACATCAAATAATGGAGAATTAGCCTGCGTACTTCTCGGATTCATCGGCGTGGCTCTTGGTTTGCCGGCGCCCATCACAGCCGTCCAGATTTTGGCAATCGATTTAGTGGGCGAAATGCTGCCATTAACCGCCCTCACGTTTGATCCGCCCGAAGAGCATATTCTAACCGAACCTCCACGCGATTTAAGTCAGCATATTATCAATAAAAAGAGCCTCCTCAATTTGATCTTCTACGGCTTCTGGATGGGGGCAGCCGGCTTCTTCTCATTCGTAATGGTTCATCATATAAGCGGAGGGTCAGTAGAGGCAGGGCGAGCAGCAGCCTACTGTGGCATCATCCTGTGCCAGTATATAAATATTCTCTCTCGCAGAACCGAGCAATCTATCTTCACCAGATACTTATTCACCAACAAGCAGCTGTGGGCCTCATTCCTCATATCGATTGCCGCAGTCATGATTCTGATTTATCCAAAAACTGTATCAGTTTGGTTTGGGTTCGACGCACTTAGCTTTAGCGACTGGCTGTATCCGATTGCCGGCGCGATGGTGTTTTTGTTCTGGCATGAGAGCCGAAAACTGATTGTCCAAATAAGGGCAATGCGATAAACTGAAACCATCAAATAAAAAAGATCTATGTCACAATCTAGCCCAAAAAAAGTTGATATCCAAAAGTACTTCCTTTTAGGTGGCCTCCTCCTTTTATTAGTACTGCTTTTTCTGTTTATGGCTCCTTTTGTAGGAACGATTATCATCGCCGCTGTTATCGTTACCGGGGTGTATCCGGTTCACCGAGTTCTCACTAAAAAGCTGCGTTTTCCCAAATCCATTTCCTCTCTAATCTCTCTCATATTAGTTGCGGCAGTGCTGCTAGCACCTTTATCGCTGGTCTTCTTTTTAGCGGCCAACGAAGCTGCCGATGCGTATGCGATCATCAGCGAGAAAATCACTGCACTTACCGAAAAAGACATTTCTCTGATTCCATCTCTTTTGCAGAACGGATTCATCGAAAAAATAACCAGCCGCATCAGTGAATTTGCTCCAATCTCCACCAACGATATCATTTCTGGCATCAAAGATTTTGTGGGGAAAATCAGCTCAGTGCTTTTAGGTCAAACCACCAGTATTCTCAAAAATCTATCCCTCTTCTTACTCCATTTATTTGTACTCCTTTTAGCCATGTTTTATTTGCTTAAAGATGGAGGACGGCTCGTAAGTTATATAAAAGGAATCCTTCCCTTGTCAGAAAAATACAACCATGAGCTTTTCAAAAAACTTTCCAATCTCAGTTACGGAATTATTTATGGTGTATTCGGCGCAGCGATTGCCCAAGGGCTTCTGGTCGGGTTTGGAATGGCTATTGTGGGTGTTGAAAATGCCGCTTTCTGGGGCGCAGTAGCGGCTCTTTTTTCACCCTTACCTTATATCGGAACTTCCATTGTATGGGTGCCAGTAGTGATCGCTTTAGCTATTGGAGGAAATTGGTTTGCAGCGCTCTTCCTGCTCATTTGGGGTGGAGCCGTTGTAGGCATTGCTGACAATTTAATCAAACCTTATATCATTGGTTCATCAAACGCCCTTCATCCACTAGCCGTTCTCTTGGTCTTACTCGGAGGCGCATTCGGCTTCGGCTTAAAGGGATTAATTTTTGGCCCCTTCGTCCTTACCCTTACCCTTTCATTCCTGCATATTTATCAGTTGGAATATAAAAGTGTGTTAGCGAAACCAAAGAGAGCTAAAGAGAAAAAGAAATAGGGAATTGACAAACACATAAATTCATTATATAATGGCTTCCTTTTGAAGCTGCCTGATTTTGTCATGGTCGGTTTCGAAGCAATGTTTGTCTGATCTTCAAAAATCCCGGAGGAAAGAACAATGATCAAGATCGTTTTTGCATTCGCACTGGTGCTTATGGTGGGATGCGGTGAGGATGATCCCTGTGCGGATCCAACTCTATGCGGCGAAATCTGCGTCACCTCGAACATCGAAGCGCCGATCACCATCCGTCATAACCTGACGGGTAGAATTCGCCACGAAATTTCGATCCCCGAGGTCCCGGAGAAGCTGAACAACTGCTTCATGCTCAGAGCCGGCAGCTACACCGTCACCTACGGCGAGGTGGTCGGCTACAAGAAGCCACCTCCTTCCGAAGTGCATGTGCGGGAAGGGGATCCGTTCGCTGTCCACGCTGACTTTCGGCCAAAGCCGAAGTAGCAGACAAACATCAACCAGAGGCTGCCGTGCAATTCGCACGGCAGCCTCTTTATCTAACTTGTTTTTTAAGGCTCCCTCGAGTAGAATTGAATCCAGATGTTACAATTTTAATTGGAATTAAATGGCACGTAAAATCACCTCAAGACGAAAAAACACCAGACTAAAAAAGAAGGATTTTAAAATTGAGTTAGAATCCGGCATTGCCCGCGAAGTGGGCGCCGTGATTTACATCGGTTTGGCAGCTGTCTTTTATTTAGTGATCACTGGTAAGGCCGGCGTTCTCGGCAACTTTATGAATGAATATCTAAGGCTGATCTTTGGAGTTGGAACACTTGGGCTACCTGTTTTATTCTTAGCTTTGGGTTTAGCCCTTTTTGTCTCACATCGCGTTAAGTTTGATGCGGCACGATATCTTGGAATCACCCTTCTTATTTTTTCATCGCTCGGCCTGGTTCATATGCAGATGGACAAGGAATCCATGCTGGATAACGTAGAGCAATTTGGAGGCTACGCTGGCTTCCTATCCTCCGTTTTACTCAGAATCTTTATTTCTGATACCGGCGCAAAAGTCATCCTCGGGTCAGCCCTGGTGATTTCACTTTTGATCACATTCGAAGTTTCACTGAGGGGTTTGCTAGCTTTCTTTATTCCTAAGCGATCTGTCAAACTTTCAACCCGTACAGCTAAAAGGGCTAGGTTAGAAAAAAATGAACTCAATATCGTTAAGCCAAATTTAAGTCAGGAGAAAGAAGAATTCAAAGCTGAAGAAAAGCCAATTGAAAAACCAGAGATTAAAGTTCAAATCCAAAAGCCAAATGCAGCAAAGCCTAAGCCCGCTGTCTCAATGGAGGATAATACGGATTACAGTGATTGGGAGTTGCCCTCTCTCGATATCCTGAGCGCTCAAACCTCCCAGGTATTTGTCAGCGATAAAACCCTTAAGTCTAATGCTGAAAAAATCCGGGAAAAGCTCGGTCAATTTGGAATCGACGTATTGATGAAAGACGTAAATATTGGCCCATCAGTGATGCAATACACCCTTAAACCGTACGAAGGAATCAAGCTCACAAAAATCACTGCCCTCAAAAATGACATCGCTTTAGCGCTCGCCGCCAAATCAATTCGTATCGAAGCCCCTATCCCAGGAAAGTCACTGGTTGGGATTGAAGTGCCGAATGAAAAGCGAATGGTAGTTCGACTTCGCGAACTGTTGGAAAGCGAGGAATTCAGCAGTGTTGGCTCCAAGCTAACCCTCTCTATCGGCCGTGATGTAAGTGGAACTCCTGTGGTGGATGATCTGGCTGCCATGCCGCATATCCTCATCGCAGGTGCTACAGGCTCAGGTAAATCCGTTGGAATGAATGCATTCCTGCTATCATTGCTTTATCAAAACAGCCCGGAAGATCTCAAGTTCATCATGATCGATCCAAAGCGAGTAGAATTGACAGCGTACAATGGCATTCCTCATCTGCTAACCCCTGTAATTACTCAGCCCGACAAAGCCCACTCCGCTCTAAAATGGGCCGTTTCAGAAATGAACCGGCGATATCAGGTGTTGGCCGAAAAGAAGTACCGAAATATCGAAGAGTACAATGCGGGTGAGCCCAAACGAATGCATAAAATCGTGATCGTGATCGATGAGTTGGCCGACCTGATGATGCAAGCTACCAAAAAAGAAACCGAGGCCCTGATCTGTCGAATCGCCCAGATGGCCAGAGCCGTTGGAATGCATTTGATCATCGCCACTCAGCGCCCAAGTGTAAACGTAATAACAGGGGTGATCAAAGCCAATATACCCGCTCGTATTGCTTTCACGGTAACCACAGGTGTGGATTCCCGAACGATTATAGATGGAATTGGCGCTGAAGACTTGCTTGGAATGGGGGATATGCTTTATCTGCCAGGAAATATGAGCAGGCCAATTCGTGTGCAGGGTGTTTACGTTTCCAGTAAAGAAATCGAACGGGTCACCAATCGAATCAAACTAACGACTCAGCCAGTTTATAACAAAGAGATTACTTCACCTCAAACTTCCGGCGGAGCAGACACTGGCATGGTCGGAACAGGTAACGACGGCATGAACCAGGATAGTATGTATAACGATGCCTTAGCCGTCATCACGGAAACCGGAAAAGCTTCTGCCTCCCTTTTACAGCGACGTCTTAGTATTGGTTACGCCCGTGCGGCCCGCATTCTGGATATTCTTGAAGAGAACGGTACCATTGGTCCGGCCAATGGAGCCAAGCCTCGTGAGATTTACGTAACTTCTGAATAGTGAATACGCATCGTTTTTACATTCCTCAGCCAGATATTAAGGATGGAATTTTGGAGATTTCAGACTCAAGAATTTTGCATCAGATGGGCAAAGTACTTCGTATGAAGACGGGAAGCAAATTCACCTTCTTCAATGAGTTAGAAAGAGAGTGGATGGCTGAAGTGTTAGAGATTGGCCGTCGAACAGCAATAGCTAACGTGAAAGATGTAGTTCAACGGGACACTGAACCAAAAATGGATATTCATCTCTATCAGGCCATCCCCAAAAAGACAGCCTTGTTTGAATTGGTCATCCAAAAAGCCACAGAAATAGGTGTCAGCCACATCTATCCTCTGATCACCAAAAGAACTGAAAAGCGGAGGCTGACCAAATTTGAAAGACTCCAGACGATCGCCATTGAAGCCACAGAACAATGTCGTCGATTGTCCGTCCCCACCGTTCATCATCCAGTAGACTTTAACGATACCATAAAGAAAGCAAAAGAGGCCTACGTAGCCTACGAATATGAAACATCTAAAACGCTCGATCAATATTACCCTGAAATAAAGAAGCAAAAAGAAGCTCATATTTTTATCGGCCCGGAAGGAGGATTTGATCAAAAAGAAATCGACTTTGCCTTAAGACACAAAGCCAAATTATTCACTTTAGGGCCAAGAATTCTTCGGACAGAAACAGCCTCAATCGCATCGTTGAGCCTTATTCTTCTGCGTTAGTTTCTTCTACTGCTTCATCACCCGTTTCCACCAGCTCCTCAACCTCATTGAGCCCGTTTTTAGCGCCCTCTAAAACTTCGTCAATTGAATTGATTGCGCTATGGGCGGATTTAATGGTGTCGCTAACAGCTTCTGTAGTGTCCCCCACTTTAGTTGCAATATTTTCAACCTTTTCTTTCGTGTCATTTACTTTTTCAACCGTATCATCAACCTTTCCGCGAATCCGATTCATTTCCACAAGAACATTATCTATTTTTTCATTAAAAGCGGTTTTTATAGAGTCCGCATAGTCCTTGAAGTAGGGTATCTGAAAAAGAAGATAGAAACCCATAAGGAGAAAGAGGAGTTTTGCAACGAACTTAAGCATATCAACATCTGATTAGCACTTTATTATTAAATACGATTCGATAGAAAAATGCAAATAAAAGGAAAATCTTTTTGCAATCGGATAGAGATTAGGTAAGCTGATGATGTAAAACAATTTCATGTCATCATCAATAGTCGTACAGATATTACCGCCACTCCTTTTTTTCATTGCTTTCTCAGTGATCTTTTCGATATTGGAGATGCTTCTGGTGCTCGTCCTGAATCAGTTGACTCACCAAAATTGGGAGTGGTTTGTGGATGTGGTCATCCGAACAAAAGTTCATCATAAGAGGCTGGTCAGGATCATAAGCCTGCTGCTTGTGGGTTTTTTGATTCTTGGAGTAATCATTTTTACGCCACTTGTCGAGATTCTAACCTTAGCCAGTTATGAATTCAGATGGTTCGCGGCTGCCTTAGGATTGGTGATGGTGCTGATCTTTATATTTAGTGTGCGGGATAACACAAAGTTGCACATTCAAAGGAAGATCTATGGCCTTCTTTTCTTTATTATCTCAATCTTGGTCTACGTCCAAATTCTTTCCATTGCAAATGGAAGTTATGATGATTATAAGCGTTACATCAGTGAACGTTTCATCGACCCAGCCGTCACTCAAATAGAAAAAGTGAGTGATGAAAGGGAGCAGGAAGAAATATTGAACCACTTGCGCACTGCCTATTTGGCAGGCAAGTGCAAATCAGTTGATTATACAAAGGAGGAAAAGGAAAACCTCCTCAAAAACATTCAACTGATCGCTCAGGAGCCGGAGCTTGCCTTTGGAGATAAATTTGTTAATATCGACGACCCTGAAGAATCATTGCGAGGGAAGGCATGCAGCGATGGTGCGGCAACCCTGCTTTTAATTGAAAACGGCAACTGGTATTGGGTGAACGAAGAGTACATTCAGTTCATTGACTAAAACTCAAATTCAATCGACTCCTCCTTTAGCAAGGTTCTCAGGTCATATGACCTCACCTTTATAGTCAGCGATTTCCCTTTTCGCTGATCTCTTTTAAGAATGCGAATATAGTTCTTTGAATAATCAGTCCGTGCGAAGGATCGGTCACCGTCTACATCAAAAATGACGGTTTGCCGATCAGACGTCTTGAGCCGATCCCATTTAATCAGAAACGAAAGCCGACTCTCCCGTTCAATTCGAAGGTTCATTTCAGTTGAAGGACTGGAGTCAGCGACATTTAAAACAGAGCTTTTCGGAGTAGATTCAGCGGGGCGACTCCATTCAGAACTCCATTGATCAGCTGAATCAACGGCTAAAATATAAAAGAAGTAAGAACGGTCATTCGTAAGATCCGGAACAGTGAAGCGAGTGAGCTTAACCTTTGTTTGATTGGGCATTTCAGAAAGCGGCACATCTTTGGTGTTGATCTCATAATCACTGTAGCTGACAATATAATGATCAATTGCTTTATCGTCCTTGGCCGCCCGCCAATTTAGAAACACCTTGCCATTTCGGGGGAAAGCTCGGACATGAGTCACCATCGTTGGCCGGCTGTCAGTGTCTGCTTCTTGCACTTTCCTGATCACTCTATTTTCAATCGGCTTAAGATAATCAATCGAACATTGCCCATCCTTATTCGGCAAATAAATCCTATCTCCTTTGGCCAACGTATCATTACCCATTAATACATAAACATATCCATCCCGATAGCGAGGAATGAGTCGGCATGACTTTCCAAAGCTAATCGTATACTCCTGTTCAGATTCGTCCTGAGCTCTAGCCCGAGTATCACTATGGTAAACATAATCAATGTAGAGTTTTTGATTATATATTTCAGCAAATTCAATTTTACAGCTATGAATGGAATCGGTTTTGATTTGATCATGATTAGAATTGAGTTCACCGCGAATGATCAAGTCCACCACTTGTGCTTTTTCTAAAGCTCCACAACCGGTGCTCAAATAGAGCAAATACTTATCCTTTGTTTCAGGGTGCTCAATGGTGATATTCCGACGATTGATAACCTCATCAATAGTAATCCGAAATGACGTCTCTGCGTGAGCATGGGGAATAAAGAATGAGCCAAAGAGAAGGGGGATAATTAAGAAAGCAATTTTTTTCATTTAGATTTTGTTAGACGTAAACATTTTTTCAGATAAACCCCTTGTTGCGCAACACGAATATCAGAAATCGATAAAACACAGTTTCTCTGATCAACAATAATAGGAATAGCTTTTCGTTCAAATCGGGGAATTTTCGAATCCGTAAAAAAATCCTGAATTTTCTTTGATCCTTTCATGCCAGCAGGCTGAAATCGGTCACCCGACTGCCATTGGCGAACATAAACAGCCTTTTTCCCTTTATAATTAATCGAATATTTACCCCATTTCGTGATGCCGGGTGATAACTTTTGCTTTTTTAATTCAGGGGTAGTAGGCGCAGATTTAGAAAAATGAATTTCATCATATTGAATATGAAACGTTGCCGTTGAAATCGATCTTTTTTTACCAGTGGAGCCATTGCTGATAAACGCTCGAAGCTCATCAACGTTCTTACGATAAACATCCCCCCTCCCAGTCAGATTCAGTAAAATCTCGGATTGTAACTCTTTGGGCAATGTTACAAATGCTAAGCGATTAAATTGACCTTCGCCAACGTGCCGTCGAACCCAATTGTTAGATTGGCTTTGGAGCTCTCGGTGCCGCTGGCATGCCTGGCATGCAAGTTGTAACACTTTAGAGTTAAAGTCCTTATTCTGCCTCCTCAGTTCCGGAATGACAAGATGGCGGAGGCGATTTCGTCTAAAATTCAGGTCAAAGTTGCTTTGGTCAGTTCTATACTTCAGCTGATTTTTTTTAGCGTATTTTAAGATCTCAGCTTTGGGAATGCTCAGCAGTGGTCTAAGCAGGGTAAGTGATAAGGTGTCCATTCCGCATAAACCTTTTAGCCCAGCCCCTCTCTCCAAATGAAGCAGGATCGTCTCAATCTGATCATCCTGATGATGAGCAACAGCAATATATTTAGCCCGTTTAGCTTGTCTGACTTTTTCAAAAAAAGCATATCGGGCCTTCCTTCCTTCATTCTCAACATTGCCTTTTTGGGGTAGCTGAACTCGACTGGTAACAAAGGGAACTTTCCATTCTTGAGCCAACTCAATAACAAACGCTTCATCCGCGTCACTCTCCTTCTCACGAAGGCCATGATTAAGATGAACAACAACAATTTGATAACCCAGTTCTTTCAGGCAGTGGGCGAGCACAACACTATCCACACCTCCTGACACCCCAATGACCACCCGCTTAAAGGTGGGCAAGTTGGACAATGTTTTTTTAACTTTCTTTAAAATCATAGTATGTCCATTATACCAACAAGATATATTTTGTAGAATAGACATTGTACCGATAGGTCTATTGTATTGCGGCGAAGGCCGCGACTGACTTTTGTTTTGTTATGCTGCTTTTACGGCAGGCGATGATGTTTTGTTCACCCTTCTTCATTTTTTTGGTGTCAAAAAAACGAAGCAAAAAAACCACCAAACTTCCGCGAAGCGTGTAATCAGCATTGTTGCCGAGCTCCATCATCTCCCACGCTCGCTGCAGTCTGGACT
>JAJDCE010000046.1 GCA_029260985.1 Patescibacteria group bacterium
CCCTACTTATCATCGGCTTAATCCTTAGTCCTTACTTCTTAATACCTGCAAAAGCAACTGAGACAGAAGAAGTTTTTTACTATCTCCACGATCACCTCGGCGGTATAGAAGCAGTTTTAGATGAAGAAGGAAATGTTGTCGAACGCCGTGATTATTTGCCTTACGGAAATATCCGTGCTCAATTGGATTTACAACCGGATTTACAACCGGACTCCTACGGCTTCACTGGTAAAGAATTAGATGATGAGACAGGATTAATGTATTACGACCAACGTTATTATGATGCTGAAATTGGGAGATTTGTTCAGATCGATCCGCTTGTTTTGGGGGAAAGTAGTAAGCCTCTAAAATCTGTTTTGACGAACCCCCAGGCATTAAACAGTTATAGTTATGTGATGAATAATCCTTTGAAGTATGTAGATCCAAATGGGGAATGGAGTGTCTTTGCCCACCTATTATTTACATCGCATGCCATTAGCATGTCTAATGTTGACGAATCCTGGAAAAAAGAACACGAAGAAATGATTACTTTTGGCTCGGGATCATATGCAGATATTTGGGTTAAGTTCAAGGGCGGAAAAGAAAGAGATATGAGCTTTCATAGCACTACGCCAAACGATATTACTAATGCCACTGACCTTAAAAACAGAATGCTGAATAACGCAAAACGTTTATTCGAAAACGATAGTGATTTGGAGTTTGGTAGATTACTTCATATGGTCCAGGATTCATATGGCCCTAGTCACGTAAAACGAAACAAGGATGGTAAAATTGAAGCTTTCTATGATTTTAAAAAGCAGGATTTTACTGACCACTTAAAAGGAGATAGTATTAAAAATGCGGAGCTGGAACAATTAACCAGCGCTATAAACGCAACAAAAAAACTAATAGAATTTAGATCAAATAGGGAGACAAAATGGTCTGAAGTTGAAAAATATTTAGATAAAGAAGTATGGGCTTTAAGCAATAATGCTACTGTAGGAACAGCTGGTGAAGAATACAAAGACGACTAAAACAAATGAAACAAACTTTTTAATTCCAATGCTATGAACACAAAAAATAATGTTATATACAAAATAATTATCTACTACATACTGCTATATGGGTTACTTATTAATCATGCTATTGGCATCAGTGGAATGATGCTTTTTATTATAGGATTAATAGTATATATAATTATCCCATTAATTTTTTTAGCGAAGTTAATATCAAAATATAAAAAATGGTCCTATAAAAATCTTGGCAAAGTAGCATCATTTTCATATATTATCTTTTTCCCAGTTATTCATATATTATCAATGGAAGCTTTTTTAGCTGGACATGAAGGAGTAAGTTTAGAGTTATTTATTTTCAGTGGCGCATTCTCAGGTATATTTTCATTTGGCGGATGTGCAATTGGAATAGCCATGAATGCAGTCTATCGGTCATACCTTCATAAAAAATAGTCCAGCATCATATCAAAATCAAACCTGGAAATGACAAGGGGTAAAAAAAGCTTACAAGTTACACTGTCAAAACCTGCTACAATACTACTTCACACACCTGACACCATAAGCTGATGATCCTGTTACAACGCCAAAAGATCCATACCCATTCACCTTCCAGCCCAACACATCTAACCACATTGCAGGTGCACCTGGTATCTTCTTACAATCTGTCGTCTGAAAATCACACCATATCAACGCCTCAGCAGCAGCATACGACGGTGTATTTTCGTATTTACCCTTACTAGGCAATCCCCAAGTCCCAGCTGTAACACCACCTTCCGTTAATAAATTACAGAAGCTATCAGCCTGAGTCCAAGTCTGATTAGCTTGCGTAGCATATGAATAGCCATAATTAGTATGAGATGACTGATCTTTAGGTTTATATTCAACCACTACATCAGTCGTAGCAAAATTAGTAACATCTCCTACTTCATGGCACTTTATTGTTACAGTCTCCTTTAAATTATTTGCATATCTTGCTGCTTCATTTGGATTGCTTGGATCAACTGGCATATATTGATATTTACCTGGGCTAGGATTATTCGGCACTAATTTGCCAGCAATCCCATGTGTACCTGACTCTATAGTACAAGTCATTTGATTGAGTGGTAAGCCTCCTGGCTCAATAACAACCTCAGCATTTGCCCCTAAAGCCAAAGGTGAAGTAGTGGAAGTTACCGGATTAACTGAAGCGATTGTTACTGGTGGTGGTCCACTTTGTGTACAAATTGATGGCTCACTAGCATCACATGTCCAACCACCAGTAGTATCCACCTGACAAGCCGTAGTACAACCATCACTAGGTATAGGCTGACAAGTACCTTCGCCAGCACCACAAAGAACTAAAGCGCTGCAAAACTTACTTGTTGTCGCACTGCAAATGCCCCCAGTATCACATGTCTCAGGATTCGTAACCAACCCATCCCCACAAACCGCAGCAGCCAGCGCCTTAATATACACCTTCTTCGTTATAGCAGCAGTAGCAATATGCCCATTAATAGTACTTCCTTGCGGAATAGTGCATTTTATCCAGTCAGTGAAAGCACCCGAGGTTGGAGATGGAACAAGATATTGATATGGGTTAGTGGCTAGATTCGTTGAAACACCTGCAGACCAGATACATTTATCTGGTGAGAAAGAACCTACAACAGTTGGCTCACCTTCCATATTTAATGGCCATGGGCCACCAAGTACCACAAGAGGACTAGCACTATTATTCGTAATCGGTACTACAGTTGGATTAATTTTGACTCCCGTCAAAGTCGGAAAACTACTCACCACAAAACTCTTAGTCATCGTTCCCAATATATTCTGACTCAAATCCCGAACGGTTAAGTTAACGGTAGCATTCGAGGAAGTACTGGAGGTTGGAGCAGGTATTGCGAGAAAAGCTTCATAGGGCTTCGTTGCATCCGGCACGGTCGGGTTAATGCTTCCGCTCCATTGGTAAATAGTGCCTGATGGTAATGTGGCTCCATTGTAGGCAAGATTCAGATCTACGGGATCATTCGTATTCGTAATCTGGATAGTGCCGGAAGGGTTTGGAGGAGGTAATGAATTACCACCTTGAGTAACACTCGTATCAAAATCCACCGTCGTCGTCGGCATAATCGTGAATAGATCAGACCGCTCACTTAAAAACCCACCACTGGAGTCATACATCTCAACAGTCCACTTATAATCATCACCCGCAGTAATACCTGTAAAAGTGTGAGTGGTGTTTGAACCTGGTGCAAAAGTCTGGGGTGTAATACTTGTAGGCCAGGGGTGATAGACAAGTAGTTTATAAGTAGCACCCGCCGGTGCATTCGGTGCCGCCCACTTAAACTCTAAGCTACCTGTAGGCTGAAGCTGTGCACCAGGCGCAGGGTAAAGCAAGCTCAACGATTGATTCTGCTCAATAATCTCCACTATCACCTCCTGTTCAAGCTCAAGAGCTTTATCAGTTTTCACCTTAATCTTAAACTTACAGTCGCCATTCCCAATAATATCCAATCTCACAGCAATTGGCACGAGCGCTGGCGACAAAGGATTGGGATTAACTGTAGGAAGTGAGCAAGAAGTAGAATCTGGTACTATTTCATAATCTACCTGCTTACCAACCGCATAATTCCCCAAATTGATCTTAATCTCAATTTCCTGCCCTGACGCACCTGACTGATACGTCTTAATTCTAGGATTAGTGATATCAAGGTAAGGCTTTTTATTAAATAGCTGAGGATAAAGCTTTTCCTGAGTGATATTAGTATTCGTCTCAATTTTTAGCGGGGGATGACTGAGCGAAGAATGCTCAACCATCTCATAACATTTGCTACTATTACTATCCCAAATATAACCCTGATCCACACAATCAGTCTGAGTAGTTGGATCTGCAAGAGTCCAATATTCGAACCTTAGAACATACACATCAGTTCCAACCGGAACACCAGTGATTTCATAGGCTCCTATCTGTTTATTTAAGATGTCACCAGAAAATTTCCGACGCTCATAAGTGATAGATCCATCCGTACCAATCACCTGCTTATAAGCCACTAACCGGTTCGCCTTCACCCGCCGGGCAAACTCACCCGTCCATCCATTCTTAACATTGAGCAAGTTCATAAAAAAGTTCACATTCCTCACACGAACAGTACCTGTACCCGTCTCCACCTTTGCCGAAAGAATGTAAGGTCGAATACCCGTATGAAGAGGAACATCCCTATGCTTTTCCCATTTTTTAAACGCAGGTGAATTCGTATTAGGCGGATTACCTGGATTGGCAGGGTCAAGGCCAACATCAATATATTGATGAATCGGCTTTGGCGGTTTAGCCGAAATATTAGGTAAGTACATTGGATCAGCTTCAATTTTTGTTTCAAGAATTTCATTGGTTGAACTGGTCGTATCCTGCCACACATCCCCATCAAGCACTTCAATCGTATTATTGAATTCTGCACTAAACTCCGTTCCCCGCACACCCGCAATCGCTGAAGTCGTCTCAACTCGGAACTCAGATTCAGACGCCAAACGAACCACCTTACTCCAAATCTTACCCGCTTTGAGCTTAAGCAGAATTTTGGTAATCGTACCTTTTTTATCATTTTTAGAAACCTCCATATTCTCCAGCACCAAATTTGTACCCGGGTCTAACTCAGTAACACTACCATCCGAAAAATAAATATCAGCTGTACTCGCACCAACCGTTATCACCGTATTCCCCTGATAAACCACCTGCCCATCGGATGCATTTGTTCCATTTACAGTCACAATTCCATTCACATTATTTAAGCGACCTGTAAGAGATAGGTGATCAGCGCTGTAAGGCAAATAAGTATCCTTATCGGTCACAAAATTAGCGCTATCGTAAGCCCTGATAATACTCGGGAGCTCAAACCCTTTTGCCAAGTTCTCCACCGTTCTAGCCTCATACGTTCCATCCTCCCGCTCATACAAACCGGCAATCTGAAAATATTTCCCGTCATTGGTCACTCCGTACACATAACGGCTTCCCGTCCGGGGATCAGTGGGAACTTCCCGTAAATACCGCTGACTCAAAAGATTGTTATCAATCATTCCTTGCCGAAAGGCAGCCTCCCCCATAGTGCAATCATGAGCATAGGTCGCATCAGCATAATAACAGTTTACATTTTGATCTTCATCAGTGTCAGGCACTGGAAATTTAAGCCCATGATCCCGCTTATAATCTTCCATCGCATTCGCAATCGCGACCAAATCATCCAACATCTTTTCATTAAGCGCCTTGCTCCGCACCCGCTGAATAGCCACATAAGATACTGTCGCCAAAATCCCCAAAATCACCACCACAATAAGGAGCTCAACCATCGAGAAACCTCGCTTTTGCTTAAATTGTGACTTCAGCATTTTCATCTATGAAATTTTGTTTGTTTTTTAACTCAACAATTTTACCACAGGCCACCGCCAGAAGGCAAAGAGGAAGGGCCTCCCCTCCTGCTTAGGAGGGGGGAGGGGGTGGTTCATAACTATATATGATACAATGCCAAGCTAATTCACTAAAAACCATGTATCTCAAATCCATTCTAAATAACCACAAATTTAAGAAATTAAGACAAAAGCTAAGAAGAATCATGCCAACTGCAGAAATTATACTATGGAGTAAATTAAAAGGGAGGGGTCTAAAAAAATTAAAATTTAGAAGACAGTATGGAGTCGGTCGATATGTTATAGACTTCTATTGCCCTGAGCTAAAATTGGCAATCGAAGTTGATGGTGATTCACACTTTTCTGATAAGGCAAAAGAATATGACTTAAAACGTCAAAAATATATTGAAAATTTTGGAATTAAATTCATCCGTTTTACCAATGAAGATATATATCAAAATCTAGAAGGTGTGTTGGAAGAAGTAGTATTTACTGCGAATAAGATGAAAAACCCCAACTCATCAAATACCACCTCTTCCTCTCCTCCTAATTGAGGAGGAGCCACCTTCCTCCCGCCCAATCACAAGGAAAAAGGGTTCCCAGCGGCAAGGAGTAAGACACTCCCAGTAGCAAAGAGGAAGGGGCTCCTCTCCTGTTTAGGAGGGGGGAGGGGGTGGTTGTGCTTAACTCCCCCAACTCCAAATCTTCGTCTCAGTAGAAGTTGTTTCTGGCGCTGCAATAGCCAGCTGAGTTTTAGTGTCTTTCTCCTTACCAACGTACTTAATCACAATCATAGTCGTATCATCGACCTGAACATATTCACCCACAAAATTCGCAAAATCCTTGGTCAAATGATCAAAAATACTTTCAGAAGAGGGAAGGTATCCGTGCTTCTTAAGTGATTCTCCCATCCGATCCACCCCAAACATTTTACCAGAGTGACTCTTGGCTTCAGTAAGACCATCGGTATAAAGAACAATTACATCACCAATTTCCATTGAGATTTCTTTTTCTTGAGCAATCTTGGAATTATCCGGAATCATACCAAGAGCAATCCCACCAGAACGAAAGGATTCAACCGACTGATCTTTAACCCTATAAAGCAACACATGCTCATGGCCAGCGCCTGTATAAAACATTTTTTGCAGGGCCGCGTCCCATCGGAGCATCACCATCGTCATAAATAGGCGAGTGCTGATACGAGGCGTTAAAAGCGCGTTGGTATGCACCACCACATCTTTGGAATTATCGAGGCCAAGCGACACCATACTAGTGATAATCGTATCCGTCATCACCATCACAAGACCAGCAGGCACTCCATGCCCCGTTACATCTCCGATGTAAATATAGGTTTGGTTCCCGTCCGGTGAAGATAAAAAGTCAAAACTGTCCCCTCCCACTTCCGCGGCACTGCGGGTTTTAGCTACAATATCAAGCCCGGGTGAATCCGGAGCCGATTTAGGAAGCACATCCTTTTGAATTTGCGCGGCAATATCAAGTTCGGAAGACATTCTGCGACGCTCTTTTACATCATAAGAAATCTTCTCCAGATCAAGCGTGATTTCATTGAAAAAATGAGTAAATACTCCGATTTCATCAACCGTTAAAGGTTTTAACCGCTGATATTGTTTGCCCGATAGCAAATTCTTCACTTGTTTGGAAACACGGCCAAGCGGAAGCATCACGTTAAAGAGGAAAGCCAGCAGAATAAGAAAGAGAAGCCCGCCAATAATCCCTAAAGATAAATTGAGCGGTAACTGCTCAACGCCTTCCCGAGTCATGATAACCGCAGCCACCACCAAACCAGCCACCAGGAAGGAGAAAAGAAAAACGGCCTTTTTGGTTAAACTGTCTCTTAAAAGTCTCATGAGTGGAGCGTAGAGGTTAATTCCATTTTTTTCATCGCTTCATTAAGTGTTGGATAGCAAGAAATTATCTTCACTAATCCAACAATAGTCAGAATATCTTTTATTGTTCGGTTGTATTCAGTTATAGCTATTTCACGCTGAGTTCGGCTGAGAGTTGTGTAGGCATACACAAAAAATCCGATCGATTTGCTGTCCATAAACTTTAACCCTTTTAGATTAAAGATAAACGCCTTGTTCGACTTGTCTTTAATTTTAGGAATAAGCTGCTCTTCCAAATCAGGCAAAGTTGAACCATCAAGCTCACCGCTCAAATTCACAACAAGTACGGAGGGATCTCCATCTGAAGGCGAAACGCTGATGTTCAAAGTGCCTAGCATATTAAGTTGTTTTAATAACTTTTAACAAGCCGACCAAGTCAAGGATTTCCTTAATCGGGTCTTTCATATTTTTAAGGCGAACTTCACCTCCTTTGTGCTGCAAAGTTGTATGCCAGGAAGCAAGGTTCCCAATAAAAGTACTATTGATGTATTCCACATCAGAAAAATCCAAATTCAAAATTGAATGAGGCGCCATCGCATGCACCTGATCTGAAATGGGCGATGTGATTTCCAGAATATTCGATTGATCAATTTCACCCGATAGTTTTATCTCATAATTTCCTCCCTGAGGAGGCTGAGCAGCAGGTGATTTTAATGGAGAAGACTGAGGAGCGGCCGAAGGAGTAGAAACAGCACGATCAAGTATACCGCCCGGCGCAGGAACAGGAGCCGGGGCCTCATCAGATTGAATAGATTTAACAAACGAAACTGAAAGTCCACCCAGCTCACTTGTTTTAACTTCCATCGAATCAGTCCATTGCTGAGTGATCATCGAAAGTCCTCTACCGGAAGTCCGGGTCAAATCAGTGTTAGCCTTATTGATTTCAATAATTTTTTGAAGCTCATCAACCGTAATTGACTTCTCACCCGTCCCATCATCTTCAATCGCAAATCGTATCTCATTCTCATCATACTCAAAAGAAATCTTGAGTTCACTCTTTCCCACTGTAGACCCATATTTAACCGCATTCATAAAAAGTTCATCCACCACTAACTTCAAACGACTTGCCCAAGACTTGCTGAATTTTGCGAGTCGGAAAACCTCCTGAGCCGCATGGCGAACAAATGACGAAAAGGAAAGGTCAGCCGGTATTGAAAATTTTACGTTTTGTTTCAGGGTGAAAATAGATTTAATTTAATCTATTAATTTTACCATATTTTCACCAAAAACTCAACCCCACATCACCCCCCTGTCATTCTGAGCGAAACGAAGAATCCCCTTCTGTCATTCCTGCACCCCATTGTCATTCTGAGCGAAACGAAAAATCTCTCCCCCTGTCATTCCTATTCCTAATATGCCATTCTGAGTAAAGCGAAAAATCTCACCCATCTGTCATTCTGAACTT
>JAJDCE010000047.1 GCA_029260985.1 Patescibacteria group bacterium
AAAGAGGCCTACAACCTATGTAGTACTTGAACAGCTTCAGAAAAAGGGAATTGTTTCATATAGCAAAAAGGGGAAATTGACTTATTTTCAAGCGCTTAATCCACATTCACTACTTGAAGGTCAATATAATAAATACAATGCACTCGAAAAAGCCCTACCGGAGCTATTACAGCTACATCAACTATATACGGCTACACCTCAAATGACAGTTTTCGAAGGCAAAGAGGGTTTTATTAGAATTATGGAAGATACACTGACAGCCAAGGAGGATTTATTAGTATGGGCTGATGTTGAATTAGCCACCTCTACAATACTTGAGGATTACTACCCAACCTATATTAGAAAAAAAGTAGCTGACAATGTTTGGGTACGTGGTGTTTGCTGCTATGACAATACAGCATTAAAATTCAAGCAAAAAGGAAAGGCTGAGCTCAGAGAATTATATCTTATACCTAAAGATAAATTCCCTTTTAAAAATGAAATCAATATTTATGACGATAAGGTTGCCATACTTTCCCACCAGGACCAAGTAGGCGTAATTATTCAAAATCAGGATATTGCTGATACTCAAAAAGCCATATTTAAATTAGGTTTTGAATACGCAAAGATACTTGAAAAGGAGAACTACGGTGAGATTTAATTACCACAACCTCGTTCAAAAAAACAAATTTATGTTTATGTTAGTTGTTGTATAAAGCCTATTAAAAGGTTCTATTAGATGAAAAATATTTTTTGAACTCGCTCCCTCCGGTCACGCCCCGCTGCGCTCTCACCCGTCATGTTAGGATATTTTAACATGCCGGACTCGGGGCGTATAACTGCAGTATATGCGGCTTATTACCTCAGCTCGGTAAACGCCCACATTTGCCACTTGTAAGCCTTCGGCATATTATACAAGTAACAAACGTCGCATATACTGCAAACGTTGTGCAAAATACTGCCCATTTTTCTGGTACATTAATGCGTTTTAGATAAGGTACTTTTTAGAACATTTTTTTTGATCCACCATTTACAAAATATAATTATTCATTAATATATAATCCTTTATCCAAATCCTTAAGAATTGGATTAATTTAAACCGAATGATGAGTGAAAATCAAATTGACGAACATACAACAAGATTACTAGACACAATTGAGAGTGCCAAATTCGACAAAGCTCTTTTAGAAGAATTGAATAAGTCAGGTTATTCTCAGGATCAGCTTGAGAAACTCGCAGATGAATTAATGCGAGGAGTGCTGGATGACCATCTGACCTGCAAAGAAATAAGAAATATTTTGCGTCGCCATTTTAAATCTAAAAAACCACGTGCACGCAAGCTTGTAATGGGGTATAGAAAAGAATTGGTAAAGTGGTTAGGGCAAAATAACAATCTTCCACATCCCCCTCAATTAACTTTGCAACAACTGCCTCCAATAGATAGTGATACGTTTTCGCAGTATATAGATCAATTGTTAGAATTAAAAAGACGCATGGCTGATCAAACAACCCAATTATTTCCACATTTACGCCAAGAGACTGAAAACCATTCGTTAACAGATGCGATTAATTCGGCCGAAAGCATTGAAGCATCAGGAAAACTTATGAAAGAATTGCAAAGAGATAACGAGCAAGCTGCTATTGAAATGGAATTTGGCATAGTATCACCCTGCAAAAACGTAGTGCATGTGTTGGCTGAATTTATTAGTCAGAGCGAAGAAAATGCTTTGCTAGTTTTTTTAAGAATTCTGGATACCCAAAGCGAAGTAGATTTGGCTGATTTCGATGATTTAACCACTGCCTGCTTAAGCCGATTAGCAAATAATACACATTTTGTGCGGAGTCTAATTCATTTAATCGATCAGAATCTATTTGATCGCAATCCGGCTAAGCAAATTCAATTTATTTTATTGTTCCAGTTAATGCGTCGACTGATCGACACGGAAATCGCTGATACTTGGCAAGGACAGGAGCCAGCGGTAGATTTCTCTCAACCGCGAAACAGCAGTATATTAACGTATCACTTGCATAATGAAGGTGCCGACGATGAATCACCCAACAGAGATTTTAATATAAATCTACGCATTCCAGCACAACATTTACCAGCGCATTGGAATAATCATCGTTTAGTTAATCCAAGTAGTAACGAGGAATTTCAAGACATGGCACAGTTGTTGGATCAACAGCAAATCGAATTAAGAGATACGGAATCCGAAATTTATACCAATGCCCTAAGGCATCATCGGTGCTATGCCTTAGATTTTGCCAGAATGAAAATCACAGAAATCCCAGAAACGGAAAATAAGGAAATTTGGTTTCACTTTTTTCATCATCACGAAATGACAGATGGCGAAATTGGGGTTGAGGTTATTGTTGATGGTGCGAGCATTGTATATTTCATTACAAATGATGCTATTGAGATGCGTGGTACTGGCAACTATTTGCCTCGTGGAGGTCGGGGTTTACAGAGTTTGGAAGTCAACAACCAGCTTGATCAACGTTATGGTGAACCGGCTTTGCGACAATGGGCGAGCCCGCATGCCATTCAGAACTTACATTATTACATGCTCAAATATGCGCATGCATTGCTGGTGGAGCCACGTTCCATTACAGAATCAAGTCATGACTCGCAACATCACGATCTAACCAATAACCGTTTTGGAATCCGCTTAAGTGAGTATTCAAGTGAAGTCACCATTCCGTCGGTTTCAGCAGAGAGCCAATCTAGCAATCAGCTATCAAGGCGAGTTACGGTTTATCATGGTGTAAGTGGTCATATTCGTAATTTGCGAGCTGGACATCGAGCTTCACCCGAAGCTGTCACAGAGGCTCAAAGACAAAACATTTTTCTCACCCCAGGCCAGACATACGTTCAACCACACACACGTGGAACTGAGCTGGCGGAAAAAATTGATTCTGATAAAAAGGTTCGCTCTTAGTCGGCCATCATTATCTAAAAAATGAATAAAAAAATGTTAAAAATGTTCTAAAAGACTCTATTGGATTGAAAAATAGGCAGTACTACGTACAACTCTGTATAAGTGGTTCGTGTATTTTACCTTATTTTAGACTAAATTTCGGTGAGTAAAATACACTCACCCAAATTTACCAATGTTGAGGAAAAATTATAACATTGGTAAACTTCACTTATACAGAAACGTTGTGGAACATAAAATGTATTGTTCTAGTAATCAAATATCGATATACTTGCCCACTAGAATTAAAATCATTATACTTTATTCGTAAAATAAAAGTATGAGCATGACTACCTCGTCAAAAAAAGGTGTTTCCACCAACACTGACTGGATATTAAAACCGCGTGTCGAAGAAAAAACCAAGAAGTGGTACTCGGCTGATGAAATGATTGATGCTTATTTTAAAGGTAGAAAAGATCAGAAAGATGAAAGCGAAAAAATATTGTATGAAAAATTCGAAAAGAATTTACAACAAGCAAAGGAAATTACAGCTGATTTTTTCGCATTAATCATGGCTGAGCATAAAATCAAGTGTAAATTTGCCAAATTAAGAGCAAATAGAATCACTGATTTTGATGCAATTATTGTAGTTAGTCAGTCTGATTTTATATCAGACGAATTCAAGAAAATTTATTCACTTGCTAGAAAAAAGAAAGAAGAAGTGAACACAAACACATTTCAAATATCTTTTACTTTTATGCCGGAAACAAAAAACATAGATGAAAATAAATTATTATCTGATGGTTTTATATTAAGATATGGCGGAAAGTAAAAGTTTAGAACATGCGGGGCATAACGAAAAGGTTTGTAAATATCTTGATAGAAAACCAGCTTTTTTGGATTGGGTCATAACAACTGCATTTTACTCTGCCATGCATTACCTAGAGCATAAGCTTTTCCCGCTTAAAATGAAGAACGGAAAAAGAGAAATCAAAATGAAAAATTTTGAAGAATATTATATGCTTTATGGTAAGGACGACGGAAGGCATAAGGCATTCTCAAAATTAGTTGAACGTGAACATCCAGACATTTCTGATGACTACAATAAATTGAAGGATATTTCATGGACAGCTAGATACCATAAATATCAATACAATAGAACAATATCTAATCATGCCAAAACCATGTTAGATAATATTAAAACTGACTGTTTAAAATAAGAGGTTAAATACATTTTACATCCCACAACTGCGGTATGCACGCCTCTCCCTCGATGCCTCGCTATCGACCAAAAATCACAATGTTTACGCCTATCGGCGTGATATTATAACATTGTGATTCTTCGCACATACCGCATACGTTGTACGAAATACTGCCCATTTTTCTGATATACTTAATGCACTTTTAGATAAGGTACTTTTAGAACATTTTTAACAATTTAAGATATTTAACTAAACTACAGCTATGAGCAACAAGAGGTCTAAAAAATCATGGTATGAGACATGGTGGGGAATATTAATAATGATATTTCTATTCATTAATATATTCCCATACCTATCAAAACTAACTCAATTCCAAAATCAAAATGAGGAAATTGCTTTAAAAACCACAGAGAATAATGATGTCTATCAATCGAATGATACTGCTCATACACCCCAAGTCATTGATGGTTTTTCTATATTTTCTTCTGATATCTTTGGATTCTCTGTTCTTGTGCCTAGTCAACCAAAGGAAAACATTGTAGACATTTCAGATATAACTATACATAATTTTCAAACAGAACGAGTGGTAAATGAAATGAATCCAATGATATATTCTGTTAATTTTACTGTAAATAATAATGGGAAAATATTGAGCGACGATTCAATATCAGCTTTTTTAGATAATTATCTATCTGGCAGATTATCAATCGCGACCAATGCCAAAATTATAGAAGAAAAAGACGCAATATTTAAAGGATTTCGCGCAAAAGAATACAAATATTTAGACACACTTGGTTCAATTGAGATAGAGCATAGAGGTATAATTTTTATTATAGATGGTGATTCAATAGACATAGCTGTTGCTTTCCCAAGCTCTTTAAAAGAGGAATTGGTTAAGTATGATGAATTCAAAAAATCTTTCAATCTAATGGCAATAAATCTACCATCAGAAGAAAAATATTTAATCGATGGAGCAATAAAGTTTAAAGTGCCACAAGATTGGAAAAAATCAGATTCAAAATCGAAAGGCGGAATTGCAGAATATGCCTCAGAAGCAGGTCATTCTATCGCATTGCGCGAACAAACATTTTCATGCAACGAAATAGCGAAACAGATGGGGCTGAGCAATATTGATGGAGACGGATATATATATTATACA
>JAJDCE010000048.1 GCA_029260985.1 Patescibacteria group bacterium
TTCTTTCCAGTTTGTCCAGTGCGAACCATTTCATTTCTCCAGATTGTATTCCAATCTTCCTCTTCCTCATCAACTGTGGTGGTAGAGTCGAGGAGTGGTGTATCTGGGTTTCCATTTTGGAACCATATGTGATCTTTAATCTCGGGCCCATCTAAAACTTCGCCGACCCACGGATCTACAACAAGTGCATCACCCCAGGTGTCAGGCTCTTGCGTGATGGCATCTGGAGGCATGCCCCATACAGTAAAGCTGTGAGAACGATTCTTGCCAGCTTGGATGTAACGGACGTGTTCTTTGACTCCGGCTTTTTTGAGAATGTAATAAGTGACAATGGAATTTTCTCCGCAGTTGCCATAGCCTTTTGACCATGCGACATTGGCTTGAGTGTTGTAGTCATCTCCGAAACTTGGGTCATTACGCACCCAATATACCCCTAACCATGCATAAACAGGTCTGCTAAACCACTCGGAGCTATTAGAATTTATTAGTCTATCGTCTACAGTCTTGGTCAGCCATTCCGCAATTTCTCTTTTATCTACACCAGTTTCATCCATTTCTCTGACACGCTTAATTACATCACCAATAGAATCCGGATTAGGGGCTTTTTTGGCATTAGCGGCTTGAGGACTAAGAGCAAATAAGGTAAATGCCAGGCAGATTAGGCTTATCTTTTTAATCATGTGTAAAATGTCTAATAAGTTGTCTATTAATAACTCTATCTAATAATAAAGTTGTTGCTCATTAGGGTCAAGTTTCTCCATTTATGATTATTTTTCTACTTCCCCATATTTTTTGCAGAACCCCTCACATTTGTTGAATCCAGGAATGCTATTTTTTCTTGAGAAAGATCGACATGTGCCTGTTAAAGCTGCCCCTTTAACACTGATGGTTCTTTTCTTTAGGCAGTACGCTTCTGAGTCAACATTGCATAATGAGTCACAGGTTTCAATTACCTTTTCGTATCCAGGTGATGGGCTAGGAGGTGTTGGTTTTTCGGTTTTTTCAGGCAGTGTTTGCTTCTCGGCTTTAGGCAGAGGGCTTTTAAAATGCACTGTTTCTTCAGGCTTTTGGTTGCACCCTGCAAGAAGGATGATTAATGCCGTAAATAGAATTATTTTTTTATAATTATTCAACATACTTTCTTATTTTAGCTTGTTATAATTTTTTTCATTTTTTCCTCAAAAACACTTTTATCAAACTGCTGGGCGATAGAGTGGATTTTTTCTGGATCGTAGTTTTTTTCATTGGCCAGTAATCTTGCCAGTCCATCTTCTAATGATTCGGCAGTGGGTTCATAAAAGAATTCACCGGAAATGCCTGCTTGTATGCTCTCAGTTACTCCGCCAATGCCGTAAGCGAGCACTGGTTTTCCTGCGGCCATTGCTTCAACTGGGGTGATGCCAAAATCTTCTTCTCCAGGAAATATAAATGCGCGACAGTGTTCGTAATAATCTCTCACAGCGTGGTCGTCTTTGTACCCGAGAAATTCAATATTATCTTTGGCAATTGATTCCAGATATTTTTTTTGAGTGCCATCCCCAATGATCACCAGTTTTCGTTTAATTTTATTGAATACTTTTATAGCAAGTTTGATTCGCTTAAAAGGAGTTAGCGCTGAGACGATCAGAAAGTAGTCTTCATGTTCTTTTTTAGCGGTAAACTTTTTCACATCGACTGGTGGGTAAATCACTTCAGCGTCTTTTCTCCAGTATTTTTGAATGCGTTTTTGAACGTGCTTCGAGTTGGCGATAAGAATGTCAGGATTGCCGCTTGTCAGAAAGTCCCATTGGCGAATCGGTTTTAATTTGTCGGCGATTAAAAATTGGGCATAGCTAGAATATTTTTTAGTGTATTCATGGGTGTAATCCCAGGCGTATCGCATAGGGGAATGACAGTAACAAATATGTTTCGTGTTCTTTCCTGTTTTTAATCCATGCATGAATGCAGAACTGCTAGAAATTACGATGTCATAATTGCTGACATTCATTTTTTCTACGGCTTTTGGCATTTTAGAAAGGAGGAATTTGGGTGGTATTCCTAAAGCGAGCCACTTTTGAAGATGTGAGGTTTTTATTTTTCGATCTCCAAACCAGTCTGCAGCCTTCTTTTTATTCTGAAAAATGGTGTAAATGGGGGCTTTTGGGTATAAATCTGACAAGGTTTTTACAACCCGTTCTGCGCCTCCTAATTTGGTGAGCATTTCGTGAGCGAGAGCAATTTTCATAGGGATATTCTAGCATAATTTATTACAAAGAAATCGAAAATAAAGAAGCTTCATTATTACCCCCTTGTCTGAACCGCTGATTTTCCAGATTAAAGGATTTACCCTGATGGATTAACAGGATAATACAAATAAGCAATCCTGAGAATCTGCGGTCAAAATCCATCCTGGACATCAATAGAATCCAGTGAATCAGCGGTTCTGTTTCTATTGACAAAATCAAATAAATGTAGTAAAATAGTTTCCAAAACAAATAGTGCAGGTTTTTTTGATCCTCCACTCGTCAATTCTATGTTTATCCGCTATTATAATCCTGCTTAAAATCAAAAATGAATCAATGACCGTTCTCGCTATCTTTCTCTTCATCGGCTTCGTATATCTTTTTTTCCACTTCCTACGGGCTTTACGCTTAAGTTCAAATAACCTTGGGATGGAAACGGTTGTTTTGCGCGTGGCTGTATCTAAGCTTAATGAGCGTGGGCCTATCGTTGCTGAGCAGATTTATTCTGCACTGCATGGGCTGGAGGGGAATTATGGATTTATCGACTACATGTTCGGGCGACCAAAGCCTAGGATCAGTCTGGAAATTGCGTCTGTAAAAAATGTAATACAGTTTTTTATATGGGCGCCTAAAAAGTACAAAAATGTAATCGAAAGTCAGATATACGCGCAGTATCCCGATGTTGAAATAAGCGAAGTGGAAGATTATACGAAGGAAGCCTTTGCGATTTTTGAAGTCGATGTGCCTAAAATATCTTCTTCCGTATCAGATTCTGCAGAATTGGTAGAATACGATTCAAAAGCAGGCACATTAAATGCGAGGGAATCCCGAAGTGCTATGCGTGGCGCTGTTACTGCTGAACTTGGTTTTTCCGAAGCCTGGGTTTATCCGATTAAGCGTTACCCGCAATTTGAAGATAAGCTTACGCGTCTTGCAACTGAGCCTTTGGCTGGTATTACTGCAACTCTCTCTAAATTAAACGCTACTGATGAGCAGGCATGGATACAGATAACAATGGAACCGATTGGAGATTGGTCCCGCAAACGAGGGCTTAAGTGTCTGAAAATAGTTACCAATGGGTTATTTGATAGTGTTTTTTGGTTAAATACGCTTGCTACAAAAATTTATTTAGCACGGGGTTTTTGGAAAAGGTTTTTTTATACCCCTCTTTATCTTTTGTTTTGGATGATACGTGGTTTTAGAACTTTAGATCTTCCTAGCGGTAAATCTAATAGCGCTCATGATGACGATGAGTTGGATGAGCAGACTTCTCGTAATCATGACAGGGAAGATCCGATAACTGCGGCTGTGGATAAAGTTACCAGGCTTATGTTTGATACGAATATCCGCATTGTCTATATTCCACGACCTGAAAACAGAGATCTGGCTGAAGTGAAATTGAATGAGATAGCAGGTAGTTTTAAGCAGTTCAACCTTCCTAATCTGAACAACCTTGAGATAAGGAGTATAAACAAAAATAACATTCAGACATTGCGTCGGTATCAGCAGAGATTGGTGGTTAATCCTATGATTTTAAATGCTGAAGAATTAGCTACTATTTATCATATGCCTGCGATGGACGTAGGTACGCCGAATGTGTTTTGGGTGAATTCAAGAAGGCTTGAACCACCTCATGATCTGCCGGTTGTCGGAGTTGTACCGGATGAGGAACTTACTATTATTGGTGAAACTAATTTTCGTGGACATAAACAGAAATTCGGAATTAAAACAGCAGATCGAAGACGTCACGTATACATAATAGGTAAAACCGGTATGGGTAAATCCGTACTTTTGGAAAATATGATACGTAGTGATGTTGAACAGAAAAAAGGTGTGGCTATTATCGATCCTCATGGGGATCTGGCAGAGGCGGTAATTGATTTTGTGCCAGCTCATAGAACAAATGATGTGGTGATTTTAGACCCTTCAGATATTTCCCATCCATTTGCATTTAACATGCTGGAAAGCGGTGATGATCCAAACAAGAGGAATCTGATTGCATCCGGACTTCTTGGTGTTTTTAAGAAGATGTATTCGGAAAGCTGGGGCCCACGACTTGAACATATTTTGAGGAATTGTTTACTCGCACTTGCTGAGACTCCCAATACTTCCATGCTCGGCATTATGAGGATTCTTGTTGACGATGAATACCGGCGTAAAATTGTTTCCGGTATCAGTAATCCGATGGTGAGGAGTTTTTGGGTAGATGAGTTTGGCAAGATGCAGGATAGGATGCGAACGGAGGCTATTTCTCCTATCCAGAACAAGGTTGGCCAATTCCTTTCTTCTACTATGATCCGTAATATCGTAGGTCAGGTTAAATCTACTGTTAATATCCGCTTCATGATGGATACGGGTAAAATAATCATAGTAAACCTATCCAAAGGTAAGATCGGCGAAGATAATTCCAGTCTGCTTGGCTCCATGCTTATTACAAAGTTCCAGCTGGATGCTATGAGTCGTGCGGATACTGCGGAAAAGGACAGAAGGGATTTTTATCTATATGTGGATGAGTTTCAGAACTTTGCTACAGATGCTTTTGCTACGATTTTATCCGAGGCCAGAAAGTACAAACTCAACCTTACAATGGCGAATCAGTATGTGGCGCAGATGCCTGATGAAGTTCGTGACGCGGTATTTGGTAATGTGGGTACAACCCTTAGCTTTCAGGTTGGTTTTGATGACGCGGAGTATTTTTCAAATCAGTTTTCTGAAGAGGTATTACCAAACGATATTGTTTCACTTCCTAAATACAATTGTTATACCAAATTGATGATAGATGGTATGCCGAGTCGTACTTTCTCATTCGGCACATTGCCACCACCTGAAGGAGATCATGAAGAAGGGCGAAGAGAAAAGATTGTCCGATTATCCCGCGAGCGGTACTGTACAGATCGTGATGTTGTTGAGGATAAGATATTGAGATGGGCTGAAAGTGGGAATGATAAGAAAAAGTTAGATGATGGTGATAAGAAGAAATTTGTCGGAGGTGCTAAAAAGAAATTATCTGGAGGTGATGATAAAAATACGAAATCTGAAAAGCCTAAATCGGATAAGCCTAAAAAAGAGAAATCCTAGTTGTCTGAACCGCAGATTTACAGGATTTTATTGATGTCCAGGATGGATTTACATGATCATCCTGTTTAATCCATCCTGATAAATCCTTTAATCTGGAAAATCAGTGGTTCAGGCAAGGGAGGTTGTGGGAGGAGTTTTTTTCTGAAGCCCTTTACAAAAGCGTATCAGCAAGAGAAAATATCTCCATGAATCCAAAACTGATTGGCATTATTGGTGGCAAGGGGGCGATGGGCAAATATTTTGCTGATTTTTTTGAACGCAATGGCTATCAAGTAATTGTCAGCGATATAAAAACCAAATTGACCAATGTACAACTGGCCAAAAAATCTGATGTGGTAATTGTGTCGGTTCCTATCGGTGTTACGGAAAAGATCATTGCTCAAATTGCGCCATATGTAAAAAGGAATGCGTTTTTTATGGATTTGACCTCCTTAAAAGTTTTTCCAATGAACGCCATGAAGGAATCAAAAGGATCATATTTAGGCTGCCATCCGCTTTTCGGGCCTACGGCATCTGTTGAGGGGCAGATGGTTATTTTGTGCAAAGGTCGTGGTGATAAATGGTATAAATGGTGGAAAGATCTTTTGTTTAAAAATAAAGTTGAGGTAAAAGAGCTTACCGCAAAAAAGCATGATGAATTGATGGCATATGTGCAGGCTTTGAGTCATTTTAGTGATTTGGTTTTGTCAGACGTATTAAGTAAAAGCGGAATCAATATAGATGATTTTCTTCAATACCAAAGTCCTCCATATAGGCTTAAGCTTAATATGATGGGGAGGATACTGAATCAGGATCCCAATCTGTATGCACAAATACAGATACAGAATCCGAAGAGTTTAAAAATAATGGAGGATTTTTTACGTATTACAAAAGATTGGGTTAATGTGGTGAAAGAAAAGGATGTAAAAAAGTTTGAGAAAAGATTTTTAAATTCATCCAGGTATCTTGGAGACTTTAAG
>JAJDCE010000049.1 GCA_029260985.1 Patescibacteria group bacterium
TTTCTGAATTATTTCAAGCAAAGGTGCAAAAATACCGTAAGCACCTACCGCGCCCATCTAGCATTCTTTTCGTTTCAATGCTTCAATAAATTCAGATGGCAACGGTAGTAGCTCGTCAATTCGGCTGTTGGACGAAGCCGCTGTCGCGGAGAAAACCATGTTTATGATCCATCGTCATAATTTGTTGTAACCTCATCACCTATTACTTTGCAATAACAGGTAAATTGTAATCTCAAATAATCACATGAGGTTACCACCTAATGAGAACATCAGACGATCCACAATTCAACCATTATTATCAACTGCATTGCAAACACCTCAAACTAAAAGGACTGCAACCCAAAACCATTGATGCTTATGCACGAGCGATACGCCGTATCGGTGAGTATTTTGGTTTTCAGATGGACAACCTGAGTCAGAATCAGTTGCTTGATTACTTTCATACCCTGTTAGAACGCCTATCATGGAGTGCAGTCAAGCTTGATCTTTACGGTCTGAAGTTTTTCTATACGTATGTCTTGAACAAACCCTGGGTAGCTATACAGATGATCAAGCCACCTCGTACAAAACGCATTCCTGATATTGTTTCAGTAGCCGAAGTGCAAAAACTATTTATGTCTACTCATAAACTCAGTTATCGGGTATTTTTCTTCACCGTGTATAGCATGGGGCTTCGTCTGGGTGAGGGAATCCGCTTGCAAGTTGGCGATATTGATGCCTCACGTCATCGTGTTCATATCCGTAATGCCAAGGGGAATAAAGATCGATTGGTGCCATTACCGGATATGACATTGCAGGTATTGCGACATTTTTGGTCAACACATCGACACCCAGCGTTCATCTTCCCTAACCGCAAGCGAGGATTAAAAAAAGCGCATTTAGCGACAACACCTTTAGATCGTGGTGGCATTCAAGTAACGATGGCTGCTGTCATACGTGATATGGGGTTAAAAAAAAGATTTCTTGCCATTCTTTGCGCCACAGTTATGCCACGCACCTGCTTGAGGCTGGCGTTGATCTGATCGAGTTACAACAGATTCTAGGGCATGTCAGCCTGCTGACAACCGCACGTTATACACATTTAACTTCCACCACTAATCATCGCTCTGCTTCCCAAATCAATCAACTGATGAATGGTTTCAACATCCAATGGGGAAATGTCCGATGATTCGCCTATCCTCAGTGATTGAATATGTTGAAGCTGATTTTCTACGTCAGTATGGCGATCAGATGCTGTTCTCTCAGCGAAAGGCATTAGCCGCCATAAAAACCTGCAGAAACCACTATAGTCCCTTGATGCAAATACATTGCAGTAACTGTCATACGGATAAATTTCTGCCGCATTCTTGCGGCAACCGTCACTGTCCACATTGCCAGCACCATGAGTCTCAACAATGGCTGGAAAATCAATGTCGAAAACAGGTTCCAGCCAATTATTTCATGATTACTTTCACCATACCGGCTCAGTTACGATCCTTGTTCTTTCGGCACCAACGTTTGGGGTACAGCCTATTGTTTGACTGTGTCTGGGATACACTACAAACATTCAGTCATAATGACAAACACCTTAAAGGTACGCCTGGAGCCATTGCAGTATTACACACACATTCAAGAGCGTTAGCTTATCATCCGCACATCCATGCGGTTATCCCAGCAGCTGCTATCGATAAAAATAACCGCCTATGGCGGGAAAAAACAGGCAAGTATTTGTTTAGCCACAAAGCCTTGGCCAAGGTATTTCGAGCCAAACTGATTGCAGCAATCACGCTGAATAAACTCAAACTACCTGATAACAGTCCAGGCCAATGGGTGGTTGATTGTAAATCAGTTGGCTCTGGTGAAAAGGCATTAATTTATCTGGGGCGATATTTATACCGTGGCGTGATTCAGGAAAAAAACATTCTGTCATGCAAAGATGGAAAAGTTACTTTTCGTTATCTGGATAGCAAAACCAAGAGATATCAGCACAAAACTGTTACTGGTGCGCATTTCTTGTGGTTGGTATTGCAGCATGTATTGCCAAAGGGATTTCGTCGAGCACGCAATTATGGTTTTTTGCATCCCAACAGCAAAAGGCTGATTCAACTATTGCAATATCTGCTCAAGATCGACCTGAGCCAGATATTGACATGGATTAAACAACGCCCTCAATTGAAATGCAGTTGCTGTGGTTCTGAAATGACAATCGTGCGAACACGTATTCCGCCAATACTTCCCAGTCATCCGAACAGGATGACGGAAACACTGATGACATAAATGCATCCGCACGACTTGAGCACCAGTAATCAACATGCCATAGTTGAGGGCTGCGCTCGGTAAAAATAGAGATAAAACACAACAAAATCGCCAGTTTTTGATACTAATGACTGCATCAATAATACGAACATTCAAATTCGGGAACCCTTCAGTCCCCACCCGTCTTCAGAACGCATAAGACCCAAAAAGATATTTTCAATACCATTTCTTCGAAACCGAGCTTGTCCAACAAACGGTTCAGATTGTGGCTCGCTTCGCGATCACAATCTAACCTTACTCGTTAG
>JAJDCE010000050.1 GCA_029260985.1 Patescibacteria group bacterium
CATCCGCATCATCACAACCGCCACCGGCGAACTACTCCGCCACCTCACACTCGACCCAACCCGCACCTACCAACCCACCGGAAAACCACGAAACCCCCGAACCTGAGGGTTCGAGGGTTTCCGATGTCGCGAGACATCACAGTGTGTCGGAGGGGGGATTACAACCCTTAACCCTCACCCCACCCGATCGGCATGGATGAAGCTCGCAGCGGCCTAGAAAGCCTGTTTCCCCTGGTCAAGACGCCACGACCGAGTTTCCGGCCCCCACAGGTGTTATCAGCTGATCGACGTTGGGAGGTCAGCCATGTGGGTGAGGGCGAGAGCGGCTGCTTTGAGGAGAGGGAAGGCGAGGCATGCACCGGTCCCTTCGCCGAGGCGTAGGTCGAGGTCGAGGAGGGGCTGGAGTGTGAGGTGGTCGAGGGCGGCGCTGGCTGCGGGCTCGGTGGAGCGGTGTCCTGCGATGGCGTGGGTCGCCGTTGTGGGAGCTAGGGCGTCGGCGATGCAGAGGGCGGCGCAGGCGATGACGCCGTCCACGATGTAGGGGGTGCGTCGCTGGGCGGCGGTGATGTAGAAGCCGGCGAGGGCGGCGATCTCGAGGCCCCCGAGGTGTGCGAGTAGCTCGAGCGGGCCGGCACAGGAACTAGCCCGGGCTACTGCGGTGGTTATGAGTTGTTGTTTGTGTTGGATGCCGTCGGCGGGCGTTCCCGCTCCGGGTCCGGTGATGGTGTGGGCGGCTTGGCCGGTGAGGGCGCTGATGAGGGCGGCGGAGGGGGTGGTGTTGCCGATGCCCATCTCGCCGCCGATGAGACAGTCGGTCCCGTGGTCGATGAACTCGTTGGCGATCTTGGCGCCGACGCAGATGGCGGCCTCGGCGTCGGTGGTTGTCATCGCTGGGCCGTGGGCGATGCTGTGTGTACCGGGCCGGATTCGTTCGTTTCGTACGTTGGGGAGCGATCCGAGGGGGGTCTGGACGCCGACATCGACGACGGTCACATCTGCGCCGATCGTGTCGGCGAAGGCGTTGATGGCGGCGCCGCGTTGGCTGATGGTGTGGACCATGGCTGCGGTGATCTCAGATGGCCATGCGCTGGCGCCGTCGTCGACGACGCCGTGGTCGCCGGCGAAGACGATGACGGCGGGCGTGGTTGGGACGGGGGGTGGGCACTGACCGGTGATCCCGGCGAGGCGGATTGCCAGGTCCTCGAGACGGCCTAGGGCTCCTGGTGGTTTGGCGCGGGTTGCCCAGCGGTGTCGGGCGGCGTCCATCGCTTCGCTGTCAAGCGCGGGCGGTTGGTGGAAGTCGGGCTTGTTCATGTGGATCTCCGGATGGTGTGGATGAGCCAGGCGAGCGTGAGAACCCCAGCGGCGGCGAGTTCGGTTCGGTTGGCGATGCGGATGGCGCGGGGAATGTCAGCTGGGCTGGGTCGTGGCCCGGTCCCCAGTCTTGGCCGTTCTTCGAGGCGGTGTCCGTAGCGGAGGGGCCCGCCGAGTTCGCGGCCAAGTGCTCCAGCGACAGCCGATTCGGCGACGCCCGCGTTTGGTGAGGGGTGGGCTGGCGCGTCGCGCCGCACGGTGGCGAGGGTCTTGGTGGCTCGTGATGGTGTTTGGGCCGCTACAAGGACGGCGAAGATCCTGGCTGGGAGGTAGTTGGCGGCGTCGTCGATGCGGGCGGCAGCCCAGCCGAAGTTCCGGTATCGGTCGTTGCGGTGGCCGACCATGGCATCCATGGTGTTGATGGCGCGGTAGGCAGCGGCGCCGGGTGGGCCAGCGACCACGGCCCAGAAGACGGGCGCGATCACGGCGTCGACGCTGTTTTCCGCTACCGACTCGATGACGGCCGCAGCGATCCCTGACGCATCGAGTTCGCTGGGGTCGCGGCCGACTAGCGCCGGCAACTCCGTTCTGGCCCTGTTGAGATCGCCTGAGCTGGTGGCCCGGCTGATCCGTTCGGCGGTGGAGCGGAGTTCTCGACCTGCGACGGTGAGGGCAACAACGACGGCGGTTGAACGACCCAGCCGCCCCGCTGCCGCGCCCAGTCCGACGCCGTTGGCTGCATAGGCGATGCCGTGGTTGCGGCGATCAGCCCAGAGGGTAGCTTCGGCGTGTTGCATGGATTTGCCGAACCAAGCGACCGGGTGAACGATGCTGGGTGGTTCGCCAATGAGCCGGTCCGTCAGCAGCCCAGCTGCGGCGCCGAGACAGCGTGCGCCGAGGGAGCTCATCTCAGTGTCCGCCTCTGGCTTTGTAGAGATGTCGCTGTCATGGTTGGGCTGCGATGGTGAGCAGGGCAGCGGTTTCGCTGAGGAGGATGACTGCCCCGAGGATGTCACCGGTGAACCCGCCCAGGCGCCGCCAGGCCAGAGCAACAAGTACGATTACGGCGAGCATCGCGGCGAGTATCGCGGCGGCACCTGCGGCTCCTCGAACCGCGATCAGTGTCACTGCCGCCGGGATGAGCCATAGGCCGAGCCAGCGGCGGGCTCCGTCCAGAAATGGGGTAGCGAGACCGTCGGGACGGGCGTAGGGAACGACGGCCGGGATGATTGTGACGACGGTGCGGCTCATGGCCCAGATCGCGATGAGCGCAGCAGGTTCGAGCCCGGGATCGGCGAGCAGCGCCCAGCGCAGTAGTAGGCCGGTCACGACGACCGCGATTGC
>JAJDCE010000006.1 GCA_029260985.1 Patescibacteria group bacterium
TCTCTCCGTCACGATGTCGGCCGAAGCGCCGTTGACCAGCATGCCCACGATCGCGACCGCCATGAGCCCCACTCGCCCTCGATGCCTACGCATTTGCCTCCTCCTTTCAATACCTACCGCCAACACCAACGCGTTGTTGAAATCGTGGCGGGGTTTTCCCTACACAAGTGCCGGCCTTATATCGACGCACCCAGAAGATGTCAAGTCAAAACGGGGTCGTTTGAAGCCGGCTCCTCACCTCTGTTCACTGTAACGGCAAATAGATGTAATCTCTCTGTGGCCTACGGCCTTGAAAATGAAAGTTTTTGGCCGCGGAACTGACCAAATTTCCGGTATTTACGAAATTACAGCTCGGAAACTCCCAGATCGGACCGGAACAGCGAAACTCCTCAGCCACAGCAACTAGCGTATTACCACGCGCTTTGCCACCCGAGTTGCTGCTAATTGCTCCACGCATGCGAGTTTGTCCAGTCAGGGTGCCGCCGACGCCGGCACTGAAGATCGATCTCTCAGGTTGAGAGGTATCGATAGCCGACAAGGGCAGCTCCGAAAAGCACGTCAAGGTCGTGCTGGTCGAGAATCGCTGCTCGAATTCGTTGAAAACCAAGAACTGGACCTGGGTACTCGACGGGCCGCCGCCATCGCGCGCGTCGGGGAATTGAATCCCCTCTTCGAAGTCCTGGGTACAGGGCACCATCGTAATCTCGGTGACGACGCGCACGTCCATGGTGGCGGGCTCGCACTCGCTGCCGAGGGGACCGCAATTGGTCCCCGAGAGGGTACATTCCTGGGTGATGTTGTCGCAGGCGTTTTCGCAATCCGCATTGTCGAAGCACTCACCGCCGCTGACGGTGCAGAAGCCCGCGTCACAGGTATTGGCAAGGCAATCGGCGTCGTTGACGCAGGGACCGCCGCTGATCGCGCACGTACCGCCCGGTAAACACCGGTTGAGCGCCTGAGGATCGATGGCTCCGTCGAAGTAGTGGTCGAGGATCAAAATGTTCGGACACCCCGCGTATTCCGCGCATGTAGACGGAAAATCCGCGACACACTCGGCGTCATCGGGGTTCTGGTCCGGATTGTCGCCCGAAGGCCCGCCCAAGATCAGGGTGAGGTCCCGGTTATTGGCTCCCGGAATCGCGGGAAATCCGATCGGATTGAAGCCGGCGACATCGATGAACTCACCGCCCTCTCGCGCAAAACCGATCATCACCCGCCCAACTAGATCGTTGCGGTCGGTCGGCGCACCGGTCTCATCGACGGCGATGCACTTCAGCTCTCCAATGAACGGATCTTCCGGTGACGGCGGAATCAAACTGCCTACGTTGGTCTGCCCTGGAAACCCGCCGGGAATTCCACCGTCGAGAGGCAAGCACGGCGCGAACACGCAACGCGCGGGGTCCGTGCAATCCTGATTATCCTCACAGGACTGGATACCGTCGTCAGAGCAGCGCCCAAGTCGATTGCAGCCCACGCCGGCACCAACCGAGGCGAGCCATCCGGTCGGCTGCTCCCTCGTCAGGCGGAAGCGGAAGTCCGTCTGCTGCCACTGCGGCAGGCATCTCCCAGTGCAAGTGTTCTCGGGAAAACACGTACCGTTCCCTGTCTCGCAGATCGGCGTCGCGTTGACGTAATAACACAAGACGTTCAACGGCTCGGTCGAGATATTGCTGATCGTGATGAACGTATCCAACCGTCCGTCGTCGCCCTCGGTATCGACCAGGATCTTCGGAAAGACCAGAATCGCTGCCGGATGGTCGGACGTGATCTCTTCGGCAGAGTCATTCGTCATCCCGGTGCAGTAGAGGACCGCCGCAAGGGGAATCGCCAGCGAGAGTTTCGTCGAGAACCGCATGATCAAGGACCTGCCGGTAGGCTAATTACTTCGTTCCTGGGAATGTCATCGAATTCCCCGAACTCTCCGAGCTCGTGGGCGTTGTATGCGGCCCGCGCAGCCGCCCCGTTGGGCAACTCGTGGAACTCCTCGACGATAGTCGCGAAACTCGAGGGGGATCCCTCGGAAGGTCGCACCGACGTATGCACCAAACGCGTCTGCATAAAGCGAGCGGTGAAGATCGGATTGACGTCGTCGAGAAAGAAGGAGCGCCAGCATTCGACATTG
Source organism: Patescibacteria group bacterium (assembly GCA_029260985.1). Lineage (GTDB taxonomy): Bacteria > Patescibacteriota > Gracilibacteria > UM-FILTER-43-11 > UM-FILTER-43-11 > JAJDCE01. The sequence goes on from JAJDCE010000006.1 coordinate 2,123, forward strand.
GTCGCGGCGGAGAACAGCTGCTCGAACTCGTTCACGCCCTTAAACTGCAACGTAATCTGGGTCAGGTTGAGCGAGCTGAGCTCGTAATCGACCCGGCACGGAGCCACGGTCAGCTGCGTGCGAACCGTCGAAGTGGGCCCGAAAATCGGGTTGTCGGCACCGGCCGCGAAATGCGGGATCCAGAAGCGATCCGGGCACCCCTCGTACTCGGCACCGGTCGGACACTCCGCGCTCGGCTCGCCGCCGAGGCAAAGAGTCTGATCGCCGTTATTGGTGAACGGCTCGCCCAACAGTCCCACCGCGTTGTACTTGCTCGCGTCGCCATCACGATTGATCAGCGTAGCCTCACCCTTGAGATGGTTACCGCTGATCGGCGCTCCGGACTGGTCGACTTCGATGCAGCGCAATTCGCCCTCGAACGGTGGTCCGACCGGAGGAATTCTCCCGAGCGTCGGCAAGCCGCTGCCGTAGCAATTGTACTCACGCTCCTTGGTATCGGTGTTGAATGAGCATCCGTCACCGGATTGGGCAATGCGCCCAAAACCCGCGCCCCAGTGGGCCGGCTGCTGTTTGGTCAGAGCGATATTGAAATCGATCTCCTGCCACTGCGGGACGCATGCACCCGTGCACGTCCCCTCCTGGCAATCACCGATGCCCTCGCAGATGGGGTAGGCATTGACGTAGAAGCAGTGCGCGTAAACCACCGAGTTGGCGGTGTTGCTGATTTGAATGAAGGTATCGCGCGTTCCGTCGGCAATGACTTTCGGGAAAATCAAGATCGAGGACGGCAGCTCACTCGAGGTGCGCGCAGCTGCCCGATGCGGGGCCACGGCCGTGACGATTACCGCCATCACCGCAACCACCAGCGCGATCGAATCTATTCGCACTGCTGATCCTCTCCTCATCGTGCCACCGCGGATTTCTCGCTTCGCTGGAGCCGCCATATGTTGCCTGCGGGCGAACCCTACCCGGTCTGTACCCAATTCGGGCCCAGATTGCCGTCGCTTATAGTGAACAGCCCCGGATAGTGTCAAGGAAAAACGCCCCTCTTTAATACCTGCACTCCATGGAGGATGCGCAGTTGCGTCGTTTTGCGTCAACTACAATTCGTTATCCGACCACGGACAGCCAGTCCAGATGCCTGTCGTCTTCTCCACGGGTCACCTTTTCATAGGCTTGTTGGACACTTTTGGTAATCGGCCCTGGTCGCCCCGACCCGACCTGGCGGTCATCGAGCTCTCGGACCGGAGTGATCTCGGCTGCGGTGCCCGTAAAAAACGCTTCATCGGCGACATATACCTCGTCGCGGGTGAAGAATTGCTCGACGACGCCGATCCCCTGATCCTCCAACAAGCGCAGGACGGTGTCCCGGGTAATGCCCTGCAGAGCCGAGGTGAGCGGCGGCGTCTTGACGACGCCCTTGCGCACCACGAACAGATTCTCACCGCTGCCTTCAGCGACAAACCCTTGTGAATCAAGGAGAAGCGCCTCGTCGTACCCGGAGCGCCGGGCCTCGTTACCGGCCAGGATCGAGTTCACGTAGTGACCGACGGCCTTGGCCTTGCTCATCAGAGAGTTGACGTGGAACCGCTGATACGACGACGTTCGTACCCGGATTCCGTTTTCGACGCCGTCGGCACCGAGATAGGCTCCCCAGGGCCACGCCGCGATCGCCACCCGGATCGGGTTCGTCTTGGCGGCCAACCCCATCTCGCCCTCGCCGATGAAGGACAGCGGGCGGATGTAGCAGGACCCGAGCTTGTTGGCTCGAACCGTCTCGAGACAAGCAGCGCTGATCTCGTCGGCGGAAAACGGAATCGTCATCTCGAGAATGTGGGCCGAAGAGAAGAGCCGCTCGGTGTGATCCTGCAGGCGGAAGATCGCCGGCCCGCGCGCGCCATCGTAGCAGCGGACTCCCTCGAAAACGCCGAGGCCGTAGTGGAGAGTGTGCGTCAGTACGTGAACCTGCGCCTCATCCCACGGCACCAAAGCGCCGTCCATCCAGACCCACTCGGACTTCTCCATCGGCGCCG
>JAJDCE010000051.1 GCA_029260985.1 Patescibacteria group bacterium
CGCGATCGCGGATTTGAAAGATGTGCTCGGTGCCAAGGTCGTTCCCGTCCAGTTGCCGATCGGCTCGGAGGATTCGTTGCGCGGGGTTGTCGATCTGCTTCACATGCGCGCGTTCATCTCGGATGCCGACGGCAAGGTGAGCCAAGAGGATATTCCGGCCGATATGCAAGCCGCTGCGGAGAGCGCGCGAGAGGTTCTGGTCGAAGCCGCTGCCGAAACCGACGACGAGTTGCTCGAGGCCTATCTCGACGCGGGGACTCTCGACGACGACCAGGTGGTTCGAGCGCTGGAGAAGGCGGTTCGTGCGGGTGAGTTGATGCCCGTGCTGTGCGGTTCCGGCAAGATGAACATCGGAATCCCGCCGTTGCTCGACGCGATTGTCGACCTGATTCCGTCGCCGGCCGATCGACCGGCGGCGGTCGGGTCGAACCCTCGCAACGGCGACGAGGTCGAGCGCGCGCCCTCGGCGAGTGCGCCGTTTTCGGCGTATGTGTTCAAGACCGTCGCCGATCCGTTCTCCGGCAAGCTCACGGTGTTCCAGGTTCTCTCCGGCGAGCTCGCAGGCGATACCGCGGTTCTCAATTCCATGGGGGACAGCAAGGAGCGGATCGGCCACCTTCTCAAGCTCGAGGGCAAGAAGCAGCAACAGGTGGAGAAGCTTCTGGTCGGAGAGATTGGCGCCGTCGCGAAGCTCAAGGCGACCGAGGCGGGGGACACCCTTTGTGACGAGAAGGCACCGATTCGATACCCGGGCTTGATGGTCGTGCCGTCGGCGATCTCCTTCGCGATCGAGCCGAAGGCCCAGGGCGATGAAGACAAGGCGATGCAGGGGCTGCACAAGTTGGCGGACGAGGATCCGACTCTGAAGATCGAACGCGACGCCCAAACCAAACAGATCATTTTGTCTGGAGTTGGCCAGCTTCACATCGAGGTGACCGTCGAACGACTCCATCGCAAGTTCGGCGTGGACGTCGAGCTCAAGGAACCAAAGGTTCCGTACAAGGAGACGATTCGTAAGGCGGCCAAGGCCCAGGGCAGGCTCAAGAAGCAGAGCGGCGGGCGAGGTCAGTTCGGAGACACCTGGATCGAGATCGAACCTCTGCCGGCAGGCGGTGGCTTCGAGTTCGTAAACAAGATCGTCGGAGGGGCGATCCCGCGCGGCTACATTCCCGCGGTCGAGAAGGGTGTCCGCGAGGCGATGTCGGGCGGTGTCCTGGCCGGCTACGAGATGGTCGACGTCAAGGCGACTCTCTACGATGGCTCGTATCACGCGGTCGATTCGTCGGAGATGGCGTTCAAGATCGCCGGATCGATCGGATTCAAGAATGCGGTCGTCGACGCAAAGCCGGTGCTCCTCGAGCCGGTCATGAAGTTGGAAGTTACCGTTCCCGACGAGTGCATGGGTGACATCATCGGCGACTTGAACAGCCGCCGCGGCAAGGTGCTTGGCGTCGATCCCAAGTCGGGCTCGCAAGTGATCCGAGCACATGTGCCGATGGCCGAGGTGCTGCGCTACGCGCCGGACCTTCGGTCGATTACCAGCGGGCGCGGAACGTTCACGATGGAGCTGGACGGCTATGAAGACGTCCCGCCGCACCTCGCCGAGAAGATCAAGGCAGAGGCCGCCGCGGCGAAGGAAGCCGAGGAAGCAGCGGCTCACCACGGGCATCACTGACGCGTTGGTGGTGCCGGCTGTGGAGGTGATGAAGTGGTGCGGGAGTGAGTATGGTGGATGAGGGGTTGACCGACGAGCAAGCCGAAGAGCTCGCCGAGAAAATCGAAGCCGGGCGCGACGGGATCGAGATCCCCGAGAAGCTCGTCGAGGATGCGAAAGAGCGCCCGACACCCGCGGTGCGGGAGAGCTTGCAGAATACGATCCAGAACATGCCGGCCGGCGAGCGACTCAAGCTCGCGATGAAGGGCAGCCGCGAGGCGCGCGTCATCCTGCTGCGCGATTCGAGTGTGATGATCCGTCGCTTCGTCCTGATGAACCCGCGCATCAGCGACGACGAGGTGCTCTCGGTCGTGCGCAACCGGCAGGTTGACGGGGAACTGCTGAAGATCATTTGGCGCAGGGACGAGTGGCTGGCGAACTACCAGATCAAGCTCGCCCTGGTGAAGAATCCGAAGACCCCCGTGCAGATTTCGATGAAGTACATCAGCTCTCTGCTGATGCGTGACTTGCGCCAGATGGCGAAGAGCAAGAACATCCCTACCGCGGTCAACGGTATGGCCAAGCGAATCGTCGTCCGTGGGAGTCTGAGATAGCCTGCTGATCGTGCAACCGGGCCGCGTCGCGCGGGGCTCGCGTACTTTTGTCCGGCGCTTCTGGATCCCCGCCCGCGAATAAAATACAAAGACCCAGTCTCTTTTTACCCGGGACGCCGTTCCCCGTTCCCCGTTCCCGATAACGATATGAGTCAAATCGCCTACAATACGAAACTGGAGACCCCCGAAGGGCCGTTTACGGTCAAGACCGTGCTCAAGTCGCCGACGGCGGTGATGACCCGCGCGGATGACGGGACTGTACGCTTTGTGATGAGCAAGCTGGGCGAGGTGTCTGAAAAGCAGGCGGTGCTCGCGCTGACACTGGAGAACGGTCGTTCTCTGCGCGTCGGGCCGGACCAGGTCCTTCTCAAGAAGGGGATGGTCGAGGCGGCGGCCAAGGACCTGAAGGCCGGCGACCGGCTCGAGGCGGTGTTCACGTTCCCCGCCGGGTACACGTACAAGAGCGACACCGGTGACGAGCTCGAGTCGGACGGTTGCGTCGGGATCAGCGCGATCGGCGCCGGCGGCGAGGCGGACATCTACAGTCTGACGATCGAGCGCACCGGGCGATTCGC
>JAJDCE010000052.1 GCA_029260985.1 Patescibacteria group bacterium
CGGGCGGAGCCCGTCTTCGAAAGACTTTTGCGTAAAAAAAAGTGACACTTTAGCCTGATTCGCAAATCATGAATGTCGTTTATCGTCAAAAACCAGACCGACCTAGCGAAAATCCTTGGCTTCACTCCTGCTCAGGTCGCGTTCCTTCGGACCAGCGGAATGCCCGGAGCTAAGGGCAACTACGATTTGACGGCGATAGTCCCGTGGATATTGCAACGCTATGGTGTGAGGGTAGGATCGGGCACGACAGGAAGAGACGCGGCCGCTGGATCTGAAGAGGAGGAGGATCAGCTCACACGCAAGCGGCGACTCGAAGCGGATCGGTTACAGATACGACTTGACCGTGAACGAGCACGCATCGTCTATCTGGAGGAATTCTTACCGTTCATTTCAACAATCGCGTCTAAGCTCAAGGCGATGGGCGAGCGATTCGAAAAGCAATTCGGTCTAGATGCATTAGACTTACTGAACAGTACGCTGGACGAAATTCAGGAAGACTATACAAAATTCGCGACGATCATTGATGATAGCGATAGTCAATCCGACGTGGCCGACGGAAGTCAGAGCGAGTGCACATAAACATTTCATCGACTTCTTTTCTAGGTGCCGACAGCGACCAACTCTATCACTAGTTGATTGGGCTGAGAAGTATTTCGTCATTCCAGAGGGACCGTATGGCGGATACAAGTTCCGTTATCGTCGCCAGCCGTATGCACTTCTTTTGCATCGCGAGTTACAGAACCCTCGGTGGCGTAGATCTGCTGTAACTGGGTGTGTACAGAGTGGCAAGACGTTACATTCTATCGTTATGCCACTAATGCATGACGTGTTCGAACTGAAGCTAGATACTATCGGCTACGGTGTCCCGACCATGGACATGGCGTTCGACAAATGGCGCAAAGAACTTCTCCCGTCAATACAGAAAGTTCATCAGTTTGCCCGCAGTATTCCTAATCGCGGGAAGGGATCGAAGGGCGGGGCGTTCGAATCATTGCAGTTTCAGCATGGCCCAGAGATTAAGTTCGCATCAGCTCATGGAGGCGACGAGAAGCGATCGGGATTCACATGCCCCAAATTTTACGTAACCGAAGTTGATAAACTCGACGAAGCTTCAGAGACTTCGCGCGAGGGTGCTCCTATCGATCAGTTCGAGGCTCGGACATCAGCTTACGAGCAGCATGCCCGATTAAGAATGGAGTGTACCGTTTCGATACCCAGTGGACGGATATGGATTGAATACACAGAGGGCAGTGAAAGTAAGATCGCTTGCAGATGTCCCTATTGCGAAGTGTATGTAACTCCAGAGTTTGAAGACTTAAAGGGATACCATCAAGCACAAAATGAAATGGAAGCAGAGACGCTTGCACATTTTGAATGTCCAGAATGCAATCACGTGATCACCGAAGATGATAGGCATGAGATGAATCGGACCGATGACGGTTGTGAGTTTCCTGCGGTCTTGGTTCATCGTGGCCAATCTATTGACGGTTCTGGAAAGATTACTGGAGATCTTCCGCAAACGTATACTCTTGGCTTTCGCTGGAATGCATTCAACAACATGTTTTGGACGACGGGTTGGCTAGGCATTCAGGAGTGGCGATGCGAAAGGGACTCAGAGGACTCGGATGACGGACTAAAAGTACGATGGCAATTCCGATGGACTCGTCCTTATGTTCCGCGAGACATAGACTATATCGATCTTAAGTCATCGGACATACAATCGCGGACGACGATAACAGGAAAGGGACAGAAGCCAGAAGGCACAACGTCAACGACAATCGGTGTAGATGTTGGCAAGTGGAGATTGCATTGGACTGCTGTATCATGGACGGATATCGGCGGAACGATAATTGATCATGGTGAGACCCGCGTCAGATCCGACAAGTACGGAACGGCAAAAGCAATTGAAGTTGCACTTGGAGAACTGCGTGCGTCACTGGGTGCCGGCTGGTCAGATTCTCAATATGACTTGGCTGGGATTGATATAAAATACAAGCCAGCGGAAGTGCTCGCGGCATTAAAAAAAGTAGGCGACAAGAGGTGGAGGCCACTGCGTGGTTTAGGGTCAGGGCAATACAAGAGGCGTACGTTCGGGCCGGAGAGCAGGGACAAGAGCGTCCGGTGGGCGTCAGATCACGGATACGAACGATGGGACAAAAAGAGACGGGCGTGGGTAATGAATGCCGACACGAATCATTGGAAGACATGGCTACATGAACGTCTCGCGATCGATGCGAATGAACCAGATAGTGACATGCCGATAGTACTATATGAGTCAAGTGATCCAAATGAACATAAATGGTTTGCAAGACATATCACCGCTGAGAAAGAGATCACGTTGTTTGAGGATGGAATCAATAGAGGAAAAAAGATAGTATGGGAACAGATACGCGATGCCAATCACTGGCTAGACAGTACATACATTGCATGCTTCATGCGAGAACGAGTAAGCAAGGTTAAGCGGAAGGTAGTCAACCGCGGACCGTCTGATGATGTTCTGATGAATGTCATTCTGTCCGCATCAAAAACCGGAGGCCAGTAAATGGCGATTGCAATGGACGACAGGCAGGAACTGCTAGATAAGATTGGAGAGCATGTAACGGAGCAGCAGCTCGACACAATCAAGAAATCGTCTGCATCGGAAACCGACGAAATAGAATTTTTGAACAAGGTGCTAAGTAAGCTCCAAGGTGCCACTCACGGAGTTATTCCGGATGGTTACTCGATCGTTGAAAAGATATCCCTCGTGTACGACGAGCGGACGAACCAGCCAGCTATTGACGTCGAGACGAGCGAGGCGGTAACAGAGCATCTCGGCTACGTAATTAAACACGAATCAAATGGCGATGGAATGCCATCGTACTGTGGTACGGTTGGCGACTGGCGGCACAAGATAGAATATGTTCCGCCGTTCGAAAGCCGAGACTCCGCGTCTAGTTTCCTGAATCTGTGGATCGCATTGCAAGGCAAACGAACTCTCGCGAAGCAAGTTGAAATACCAAGGCAAGAGGTGATATCGCTGCCAGCAATCTCAGTCCCAAAGCCCGAGAAACATGCCAAGGTCGGATTGAATCTCAACGTCGAGCAAGCTCATAGATTAAAGCGGTGGCAAGCCGGCCTCGTTGCGACGCATGCAAAACTTAGGGATGGGAGCCCAGTAAGCAGCATGGCTGACGTAGTCCGTTTCATTTGCGAAAAGTGATATGTGTGCCTTGTATGCATGCTATTCTTACGTGCACTGCATGCACAGCACTAGGATAGACTCCGCGGGCATCGATAAAAATGGTGTATGTCCGCAAGCACCACCTATTCAGATGCGATCAATTCTATGGTCGCAAACGCAGGTTACCGAGCCGCTGGTGATTCTGTTATGGCGAATGCATTCGTCACCGCCGCGACTATTCTAACCGTCGTACGCCCACAATTTCAGTCTCACGGCGAGCGAGGCGGAGAGCAACTTAGGTTCGACAACGGCGAACTGATAAGGCTCATCGCTGACGCAAGAAAGTTCATCAAGGAAAAGGCAAGTACGCCGGGAAGCTGGCGTGGTATGCGAATACCTGGTGAGTATTGCGAGGGTGCACGATGATCGCACAAGCTCCAGAGATAGCAGGTCTCGCTAAGCAATACACCGACTTGCGTGCTGAGTATGTCGTGTCACGGCGTACCGATCGGTCACCGCCAGTTAGCGGCAGGCAGGTAGCTGGGACAGCCGCTGACAAGAGCTTCTCGAGCGAATACGCCTATCACCTCGCCGCGGAGCAGGCAAACCAACTCGACGAAAATGATCTACTAGTAGGCAGCGGGATAGATAGATTTGTCGTAAACATTCTGCAAGCTGGATTTGGTGTTGACCCCGAGACAGGCGATCCCGAGATAGACGCGATCATACGCGAGAAGTGGGGCACCGAGGACAGCGAAGAGGGCTGGACAAACTCACCGGACCAATGCGACATACGGCAGCAGTTCGACTTCAATTTCAATACATTTCTCGCATTACGTGGCTCGATCATAAGGGGCGACATTTTCGGTCTCCCGTTGAAGAGCGGCCACATTCAATTGATTGAAAACTACCGGTGCAGAACTCCGCGCGGAGCACACAACGGCGGATCAACCGTATTCGGAGTCGAGGTAGATTCTAATCGAATGCCGGTCAGGTACTGGTTTACGAATGACGACATTGCGATAGATAAGCCAGTTGATGTACGAGATTCACGAGCCATTAACGCACGCGATGCGAATGGCGAGCTACAGGTATACCACCTGCTTCATCCAAAGCGGATAACGGGCACGCGTGGAGTTACGAAAACGGCACCTCTCCAGCGTGCTGCCGGGATGCACAACGACATCCAAGAGTCACGGCTGAAGCAACAGCAGGCGCTGTCACGAATGCTGTTGGTTCGCGAACGAGATCACGCATTTGAATTGCCGGATGGAGTCACTGAAACAGGCGTATATCAGCTTCCAGACCCATGTCGCTCCGGCGAAACACGTGAGGTGCAAGACCTTGCTGACCTGTCTATCTATACCACGTACAACGGCGAAAGCATGAAGGTGCTGTCGGGGAACGTTCCGACATCGGCACAGCTAGATCACGCAATGCAAATGATCCAGTTGATTGCAATGAATCTTGACATGCCAATGGGTATGTTTCTGATGGATGCGAGTCAAACCAACTTCTCCGGTTGGCGCGGCTCCATGGATCAGGCCCGAATTAAGTTTCGGCACTTCCAGCGGTGGCTAAAGAACTCATGGCACCGACCTATCTACCTTTGGAAATTACGACAATGGAGCAATCCGAGTTCACCACTTGCAGATCCCAGGCTAGTCGCAGCACGCGAACGGTTGCCGGCGTTTCTCAATCATCGCTGGACATTCCCTGCGTGGCCATACATAAACCCGACCGAAGACGTTGCGGTAGACGCAACTGAAATACGCAATGGGCTGAACAGTCCGAGGCGAGTTCAAAAGAGGCATGCTCGTGAATGGCCAATCATCGCTGAGGAGATTGTTCAAGATCATTCAATCATCATCGAGAAAGCAATAGCCGAGGCCGACAGGATCAACCAACACCCATTCATAATCGCTAATCCAGATCAGAAGGTTGGGTGGCGTGAGATATGCAATCGTAGCCTGCCTGAAGGCACTCAGGCAAATCTAACACCTCAACCTCCGCAACAATCCGACGGGAATGCGATCAATGCTCAGTAAGATTGAAATCACCGCAAAAGACGACGGCTCCGCTGAAATACTGATTTACGATCAGATTGGGGAATCGTTTTGGTCGGAAGGTATCACCGCCAAGCAATTCGCGAAGGACATAAAAAAGTTTGGGCCAGTAGATAATATCGACGTCCGCATCAACTCACCTGGCGGTTCAGTTTTCGAAGGTCTCGCAATCTACAACCAGTTAAAACAGCACCCTGCAAACGTACACGTTTACATCGACGGTATCGCACTGTCGATGGCATCAGTAATCGCAATGGCTGGCGACGAAATCACGATGGCTGAAAACGGATTGCTAATGGTCCACAATCCACGCGGCAATGCATCTGGTGAGAGTAAAGATCTCAAGCGAGTTGCACTCATGATGGACAAGGCCCGAGCAGGAATGGTCAAGGCTTATGCCAGTCGTTCTGGATCGTCAAACGAAGAAATCGAGGCAATGCTAGATACGGAGACGTGGTTGGATTCCGCAGAGTCTGTTGAAGCTGGATTCGTTGACAATGTCATAACGGACGCGCCAGCAATGGCCGCACATTTTGACATGCCGGAAGGCATCCGCATCCCACCTCATGTAACGAGTCAATACTATGAGTTGCTCGGATCGTCCGAACAACCAAAACAAACCCTCACTACCAAAGAGGTGAAACCTGTGGCAACAACATCCACAAACGACACGGCCCCGGCCGCTGATCCAGCACCAACCGGACCAGTTGCCGCAACACTATCTGACCTGAAATCAATGGAAGGATCAACAAACGATTTCGTCGTTGAGATGCTCGACATAAATGCGACAGTCATTGAGGCTCAGAACGAACTAAACCGAAGGCTGGTTGCGAAACTCAAGACGCAAAGCGAAGAACTCGCCGAAGCTCTCAAGACACCGCCTGCGTCTGAAGGAGTGGACGCACTCGGTACGGACAATCCCGATACGGATGCTGGCAAGTCAGAGCAATTGCAAAACCCAAAGGAAACCTACGCAAAGCTCCTGTTGGAAGCCAAGGAGTCTGCACGAAGTAGCGGCCGTACGTTCGACCTAGTCGCGGCATCGCAGGCCATCCGCAAGTCGAAGCCGGAACTATTCGAGGCAATGGGCGTACCAGCACAAGGAGAATTCTGGCGGCAGTAGGTTGACCAGATTTCCAGAACACAAGTTAATCCGTAAGGAACAAAATAATGCCAAACATGTACCAACCATCAACAATCGAAGGCCCGGTAACCTTCCAAGCAAACGGAGCGATCGGCCAAGGCATCAGAGTCAAAGTTGATTCGACACTGGACGCTACGACCGGTCAAGTAACGGTGTCAATCGCGGGCGCAGCCGATAAGTCTATTGGCACTGCTCGTGATGCGGCCGTGGACAATGGCCAAGTCACCGTGCTTCCGATTTCAGGCGTCAGCGGTGTCTATGTATCGGCGGGAGCCGTCGCACTCGGCTCACTCGTAAAAGGCACGGCCGCCGGCAAAGTCGACGATGCTGTAGGAACTGGTGAACACCTCGGAATAGCTCTCAATGCTGCGGCCGCAGTGGATGAATGGGTTCTCGTGATGCATTCGCCAAACATGACCGGCTAATCCGTAATCTAGAATTTTACCCGACAAGGAACTCAATAAATGGCAACCCCAACCGTAACACTGAACACGCAACGTCCAGACCTAGCCACGTTCTGGCAGGCGTCATGGGCAGAGATCGAGGGCGATTTCATTTCGTCGCGTGCACTGCCTACGATCAACCCTGCAAAACAGGCTGGCAACTTCGGACGTAAGACGCTCGAATCAATCGCGAGGCACGATGCAGATCTAGACCGTGCACCTGGCTCGGGCTACAAACGTCGCCGATACGAATTCGAACAAGATTCGTATACCACGACCGAGAAAGGCGTCGAAGAGGTGGTAGATGATCGCGAACGCGATATGTACATTGACTATACCGTCGCGGAAGAATTCGCGGTACAACGAGCGATCCACAGCGTGTTGATCGAGCGAGAGCGTAGAGCATCTACAACGATATTCGACACTGCCTACTATCTCGCTGATGCAAATCTGAACCAGACGGTTGCAACTCCATGGGATCAGGCGACATCAACTCCGATCGTTGACGTTGAAGCTGCCGTCAGGAAGGTGCGAAACAATACTGGATTGACGCCAAATGCGTTAATCATTCCGTATTACTCCTTCCGTGACTTGCGAAACCATGCGGACATCATCGCACGCGTAGCAGCGTTGGGTGCAGGCGATCGAAACCGTGCACGCGATGTCAACATCGGGCACCTGCAGGCGATATTTGACATCGAGAACATCCTAGTAGGAGACACGATGCGAAACACCGCAAATGTCGGACAGACTGCCGTGATGGCTGACGTCTGGCCGGGACATGGTCTTGTTACTCGGATTGCGAATTCGTCCGACTTCTCGGAGCCATGTTTAGGTCGCACAATCCATTGGTCGGCCGACGGGTCTATGATTGACGGGATGGTAGAGTCCTATCGCGAAGAGAATATCCGATCGGCGATCTACCGTGCACGTCACGACTACCAACAGAAGATCCTCTACAAGGATCTTGCGTGCTTGCTACCGACCATCAGAACATAAGATGGAGGGCGTCGATTTGAAGGACATTGAACTATTGCCGGAACCAGAAGACGTGGAACCGGCATTGGCTCCATTGCCTGAGCCGAGATCGTACCGAGTAATGTTGTCGAGAGGCATTAAGTTGCACGGGCATATACTCGAGCCTCAACAAATCGGAACTATAGAACTGAAATACGGATTAGATCCCATTTGGGTATCCGCATTCAATGACATAAGGTTCGTACCGGAATGACGAAGAGCATGTTTGACGCGATGTTTACCTGTGCGGCGGGGTCTCTTGACTACCACGCACAGAACGACACGCCAATCACATACGACGACGGAAAGTCTGGGCCAGTGAATGTTATGTGCATCGTCGAGGATCGCGAGCTGTACTATGAGTACGACCAGACGACGAACTTTACAATTCAGGTCGAGACGTGCCGCGTGATAATCCGCAGGGACGACATTGATTCACCAGAGATCACCGCGACATACACGATCGACGGTAAGAAATTCACAGTTGATGCATCGCAGAATGAATCGATGCAGGCGATCACCGGAACGTACACTCGCATTGCACTTAGACATCATGGTCCAGTTAAATTACGGAACCAGCAGCAAACAAATATTAGGGTCAACGTGTAGATTATGGCAGTGCCAATAGGGACTAATTGCGTCACTAAGATCGAAGATTCCTTCATGGATCTTCTGGCATCTACTGCCGCGTTCCAGGCATGGACATCAACGGCGTCAAAGGCGGCTGCATTAGCAAGAATTTACATCGATGCATTGCCGGAGCCAGCAGTTGTCCCCGAATATGATGCGAGCGAATGGTCGGCCTATTTCCCACTGGCATTGATCATGCAGCCCGCTGACGGCGAGCAGGTACGATTGTCGGCGACGTCACACGGCGAGGGGTGGGAATATCATGTAGCATCAAAGATTGGCGTATCATTCCTTAGATTCAGAACTTCAGGTATCAGTTTGCAACAGGAGATTCGCAACATACGAAACGAAATTGGAGACATTGTCGAGGATATGGCTGACGGCAGCGGTCGGGCTGGCAACTACGGTTTTACGTCAGCTTCTCCATCTGGTGGGACATTCGAGCCAGCTGAAACATTTTCAGACTTGGCTAACCTCGGGTCTATGATTGGTTGGGAGTGGTCATTCTCAAGAGATGACGGTGCCACATGATCGCAGTCATTGGTTTTACTATTGACGGATTAGAGGCTGCTAAAGAAAGCGATGTGAAGCGGTGGGTCAAGTCTGCGTTTTTTGATATGGGTGCTGAGTGGCACAAGAAATACAGGAGGCCACACTTTTCGCAGCGTGCATACTCAAAGTACAACTACACGCCCAGGTCTAGGACATACAATAGATTCAAAAAGAAGCATTTAGGTCATACGATTCCGCTTGTAAAAACTGGCACGAGCAGGCGATTATCGGAGTCACATAAGGTGGTTGCAACACCCGAAGGATCGCGGGTAACCATGCCGGTGAGGGTGTTCAACTTCAAGACTAAAAAAAGCAAAGTTGACAAGCGTAAAGAATTCACAACCGTAGCGGCTGATGAAAAGCAAAAACTCGATCGTCGCGCGACCTTCCATCTGGAACGAGATATCCAGCGATTCAAAAAGACAATTGTAGAGGACATCTGAAATGGCTTGGTCGACAGATTACAGAGTCAGTAACGTAGAATTCAACGGCACAATAATCGGTGGCGTTCAGAGCAATTCGATCGCGGCAAACGCAGAGATAAGGCGTGATGTAGCCAACGGTTCTCTACATGCGAGGACGGCATCTCTTCAAAGTCTATCGCCGGTGGGTACGTTTCAGACGTTCGACATCGCTGGTGCTATTGATGCGTTCGGGCTGAACGGAAAATGCATTGATGGAGTAACCGGACCGCTCCATAACTATTATCAACTCCAGCAATGCGAAGGTCCGGCAGCAGGTGCTGTGCACGTGAGGTATACGGTAACTGATGGGCTACTATTCCCGCGTACGCTTGCGGTGAACCATCGAGGCGATGCTCAGATCACCTATGAAGTTCGCGCGAGGTTTGACGGAACGAATGATCCAGTCATAAAAACGGGCGGGCAGACTATTTCGGTATCACCGAACGCAGACGCACGTTTCACGATGGGACAGTTCGACATACCCAGCATAGCCGACGCTGCAATTCCGGTATTAGTTGAAGGCAAGCGATCAATAAATATCAACTTCAACGGGCAGGCGTCGTCGTCCGGTGCGGATTCAGAAATATTCGATAGGGTGCAATCCCTTGACCAGATATTGCCGACGACGACTATCAGCGGAGTCGAACTCGGATGGCTCGATACGTTAGTGGCGGCGATCCAAGGGCGATCTGTAAATAACGTCCCGGTTGGGCCTCCCGTTGAATTGCCAGTCAACGTGTACCTACGAAAGCGAAACACTCCAGATGCAACCGCCGAACACATACGACTCACACAGCAGGGTCTCATATATTGGGATTCCCTAGTTGATGGCTCAGTTGGACAGTCGGCAACTAGTTCGTTTTCAATCGATGCTGTTGAAGATTCCACCAATAAGCCGATTGTTCCCAACACCGCAATCGTTCATCCATAGGGCACTACCATGGCAGATTTCCAATTACTCACACCAGAGCTGTCATTCGATGTTACGACTACAAATGTGTTAATGGCAGAAACCGCAACGGCCGGAATGATAATCACGTCAACCGGTTCTAAGGCCGATGCTACGGATGCCAACAAGCTGGACGTCGCAGGCGTTTTGCTTGAGGATGCGGTATCTGGAAAGTATGGCGTTGTGGCTCGACCGTCGACAAAAGTAGACGTAACTCCGGTACTAACAAAGGGAGGCGTACTAATTCTCGGGACCGCGGGACTGGTGCAATATGCCACCGAGATCATTGCCGCCGAGAATTTAGTGATCGTCGCATTTTGCACACTCACAACGCAAATCGAAGTCTACATTAAGAAGTCGGGAATCCTGGTATGAGCGACGAAGATTCGTTGGAATTGCTCGTCGAGGACATGTGCATTCGAATTGGCCTAACTAAGTGCGACAGATTGCTGGTAATGTCAGACATGTCAATCGAACTCAAGGAGGAACTGATTGCTGTCAAAACAATCATCGAATCCAAAGACGTGCTGTCAAAGTTTTCTGCAAATCAAAAACAAAACGGCAAGAGGTACATCCATCCATAATGTCCGGGTTCATGTATTTCCAACCTCGAGGCGAGACTCTGCCAGCTGAATATCGCGACAGATGTGGCAACGGCATAACAGAGATTCACGCCGGACCAAATGACAAGCCAGGAGACATATTTGGCGGACAGGCATACGACAGAAGCAATACCGCGTACCGGTGCAAGTATTTCCCTAAGCAGCAATCGTGGAGGCAGATACCTAAGACGGAATGCTGGATCGGGTACTACGTCGATGAGCTACCGTCACCTGAAGACCTAGAGCGCGATTCGATATTTCCGGGACATTGCGAACGCGGATGGACGATTCCTCTTGCGAGAGATTTCACGAACGGCAGGGAATGCAACCTGCCGGTGGCGATGGATGTTGATGCCGACGGAAAGTGGAAACGAGGAGACGTCAAAGACGACTACAAGGATCTATGGGAAATCGCTGTCAAGTGGTGGGATTACATTGGTCAGTCGGCCGAAG
>JAJDCE010000053.1 GCA_029260985.1 Patescibacteria group bacterium
TGAACGATCATTTTTAGCCACTTTATACCCCTTAATAAACCCGTGTTTTTTCATCACATCAAGGATCGACACCTTCACTTTAGAGTAAGGCGCCACAGTTCGAAACTGTCTGGCTAAGACAGCATTTCTCACTCGGGTTAATAAATCTGCAATAGGATCTGTGTTCATAATTGAAATAGAAAATATAATGTTTACGAGTCGGTTTACCAGCTAGACTTCCTAATACCGGTAATCTCGCCCTTGGAGGCTAGTTCACGAAAGCATATTCGGCAGATCTCAAAGTATCTAAGGTAACCTCTTGAACGGCCGCACAACTTACAGCGATTGTAGCAACGCACCCACTTCTTAGGCTTTTTTCCTTGCGAAAGTGCAATCTTCAATTTTCGATTTCGCCTCTCTGTTTTTACAATTAATGCTTTTCGAGCCATGAATAGTAATTAGTAAATAGTGAATAGTAAATATTTAGAGCTCTTTCTTAAACGGAAAACCAATTTTCCGAAGAAGTGCCATTCCACCCTCATCATTCTTAGCAGAAGTAACAATAGTAATTTGAATTCCATGGACATTCGTAACATCATCAGGGTTGATTTCAGGGAAAACCAAAGCCTCTTTAAAGCCAATATTGTAGTTACCCTGACCATCAAATGATTTGAGAGGTAAGCCTCTGAAATCACGTACGCGAGGAAGGACAACAGCAATTAAACGTTCAACCATATCATAAGCCCGTCGCCCACGAACCGTCGTTGTAATACCAACAGGCATTCCCTTTCTGAGCTTAAAGTTAGAAACCGCAATCTTAGCCTTAGTGATAACAGGTTTTTGACCGGTAATTTTAGAAACATTATTAACAACTTCCGAAAAATCCTTCGTATGCTTAGTGAGTGTGCCAATTCCCACATTGATTTTGACTTTTTCAATGCGCGGAACAGCCATTAAACTCTTCAAGCCCAGCTCTTTCTGTACTTCGGGAGCTACCTCTGTTTTCATTCGTTCGTACAATGACATGTTAGTAATTAGTAATTAGCAAATAGTAATTAAATTTAAGATTTCTTCTTATTGTCTGCTTTAGAAATTGCCTGCTCAACAGACTCATGGCATTTAGCGCAGACACGGAACTTCTTCCCCGCCCGGCCTGAATGCCGTTCGGACGGGCCTTTTTTAGGGATACTGTAAGCCACACGAGCTGCCTTATTACAATTAGGGCAGATAAGCATTACTTTTGAGACATCAAAAGGAGCCTCATATTTTATCCTCTGACCAGCCTGCTGAGCTGTTTTCTTGATATGCCGGGTTCGGATATTAACCTTTTCTACTGTTACACGATTGGTTTTTTCAAACACACGCATAACCACTCCGGTTTTACCCTTATATTTTCCATCCGCAACCAATACTTTATCTTTAACTTTGATCTTCATCTTAGAATTTATAATTAATGTTCGTGGATTAAATGTTAACTTAGAGCTTAGAGCTTAAGACTTAAAGCTATCTAGAGCACTTCTGGTGCTAATGAAATAATCTTCTGATAACCTTTTTGGCGAAGCTCTCGGGCAATGGGTCCGAATACACGAGTTCCTTTTGGCTGACCACCTTCTTTATTGATGATAATGCAGGCATTTTCATCAAACTTGAGGTAGGAACCGTCAGAGCGGCGAATAGGTTTAGTGGTTCGCACAATCACAGCGCGTTCAACCGAATGACTTTTAACCACACCACGTGGAGAAGCAGATTTCACTGCAACCACAATCACATCGCCTACATGGGCATAACGTCTTTTAGAGCCACCCAATACTTTGATGCACATCACTTTCTTGGCTCCGGTATTATCCGCTACGTTGAGAATTGTCTGAGGTTGAATCATTATAATTAATTAATATTTCTACAATTGGTCCCTCTCGCCTCAGGCGGGGTCCCACAATCGGACCTACTATTGGTCCTTCAATTGGTCAATAACTTTCCATCGTTTCAATTTACTTACAGGACGAGTCTCAGCAATAGTTACCTCATCTCCGATTTCGTATTTAGAACTGTCTTCACAATGCGCATAGAACTTCTTAGAAGTCTGATAACGCTTCTTATATTTTGGATGTCGCTTATACGTGACAACCGTAACCACTAAGGTATTCATCATTTTATTGCTGGTAACAACTCCGATTTTAGATCTCATGGGTTAGCTTTGTAATGAATAAAGTTATTATTTATCGTCTTTCTTGTCCTTGGCCTCTGCCTTTTCAGTTACTTTAGCAGTAACAGTTTCTTTCTTTGCAGGCTTTTTAGCTTCTTCAGCTTCTACTTCTTTTAAAGCTGTTAGTATCTGAGCTACATAGCGTTTAATTTTACCAACCTTGCTTTGGTCTTTCTCGTGTTTGGTTTTGACATTAATCCGAATCTTGAGAAAGTCTTTACGAGTCTTATCAAGCTCTTGCAGCAATTCCTTCTTAGTCGATGATCGTAGTTCTTGAATAGTTAACATCAGTCTTAAATTTAGTTATGTCTTAGTACAAATCGGGTTTTAATGGGCAGTTTTGAATCAGCCAATCGGAAGGCTTCTCGGGCAATATCTTCAGGCACACCGTCCATTTCAAACAAAATGCGACCTGGCTTAACCTTTGATACAAAGAATTCAACACTCCCTTTACCTGAACCCATAGGAACCTCAGCAGGCTTTCGACTAATGGGTGTGTGTGGGAAGACCCGAATCCAGATTTTTCCACCACGCTTGACATAACGAGTCATAGCACGACGAGCGGCTTCTATCTGTCGAGAGGTAAGCTCACCAGTTGCCTGAGCCTTCAAGCCGAAAGTTCCAAAACTGACTGCATTTCCAACTTGTGACTTTCCCGAGAACGTTCCTCGGCCTCGATGGACCTTCCTATACTTTTGCTTCTTTGGCTGTAACATATTAGATAAATGTTTATTCTCTATTTTCTAATCGCTATTTTTAAAACAAATAGTAAATAGAAAATAATAAATAGTAATTAAGCTTCTGTCTCCTCTTCAACCTTCTCTCTCTTAACCTGTTGCTCCTTAATCGCTTTCTCCTTCTTAAACACAAGCCCTTTATAAACCCACACCTTAATACCAATTACACCATAAGTTGTATTAGCGACTACCTTACAAAAATCAATATCTGCCCGAAGAGTATGAAGTGGGATATTGCCTTCTTTAAAATATTCATTTCGAGCGATTTCAACACCGTTCAAACGACCGGCAATTTGAACCTTCACCCCTTTAGCGCCAGCTTCAATCGCTCTCTGTAAGTTCATTTTAACCGCACGGCGATATGCAATACGACGTTCAATTTGTGAAGCAATTTGCTCACCGATTAAACGAGCGCTCAAATCCGGATCGGTCACCTCATGAATATTTACATCGATATTCTGATGGTACTTACGCCTCAAATAATCTTTCAAATCCTCAATCAAAACTCCCTGTCGACCAATCACAAGACCAGGCTTTGCAGCATAAACATTAATGTTCACTTTTTTAGCATTGCGTTCAATTTCAACCTGAGTCACAGCAGCGTTTTTAAGTCGTGCATGAATCACCTTCTTGAGCTCTAAATCAGCATGGAAAAACTTAGAAAAGTCACGCTTAGATGCAAACCACTTGGAAGGCCAAGTGTTGATGATACCGATGCGAAGTCCTATTGGATTAACTTTTTGACCCATGAGAATTTATGAAGATAAAAATAATAAGTTTACTTAGTCTCAGTCTTTTCTTTAGTTTTTTTCTCAGTAGTTTTCTTAGGCTTTGCCACTTTCTTCTCGACCTTCTCCTTCGCTGGTTTTGAGTCTTCTTTCTCCTTTTTTGGAACAGGCTTTGCGGACTCAAGAACTCCAACCTCTACTGTGATATGAGAAGTTCGCTTTCGAATCGGATGCGTACGACCTCTGGAAATAGGCAAAGAGCGTTTATGAGTTGGACCTTTAGTAACTAAAATCTTGGTGATAACAAGATCATCAAAGGATTGTTTAAAATTATTCTTCGCATTCGAAGCTGAAGAGTGAACTACTTTATAGAGGATCTTTGCGCCTTTCTTAGGAGTAAACTTAAGAATATCTAAAGCTTCCTTTACTCCTTTCCCACGAACAAGCCCAGCGACTAAATTCGCTTTTTTGGGTGAGATCCTAATTCTTCGTAATACTGCGATCATAAGTGTTGGTTAAGCTTGAGATTTGGCCATTTTACCGCCATGACTCTTAAATTTACGAGTGGGTGCGAATTCTCCTAGTTTATGCCCCACCATATTTTCAGTTACAAATACAGAAATATGAGTCTTTCCATTATGGACACCGATTGTATGACCTACAAACTCTGGTGAGATAGCGCAATTGCGCCTCCAGGTTCGAATCACCCGCTTCTGACCAGAAGCCTCCATCTCCTGCACTTTTTTTAAAAGTGTTGGGTCTACATATATTCCTTTTTTGAGAGATCTACTCATATTAATTAATTAGTTATTCATTGAGCTTAAGACTCTATTTTTTTCGTCTTTTGACAATCATATGATCAGTATTCTTTGATCGACGTGTTTTCACGCCAAGCGCAGGTTTACCCCAAGGTGTTTTGGGATGTTTCATTCCAATAGGAGCTCCACCTTCACCACCACCATGTGGATGATCAGCTGGATTCATCGCCTTACCTGACACTTGCGGTCGTCGTCCCATATGACGCATTCGACCTGCCTTACCAATCACGATATTACTATGATCAACATTGCTAACAGACCCTATAGAGGCATAACAATCCTTAGAAACGTATCGTACTTCACCTGATGGCATCATCACCTGAGCAAGTTCACTGTCCAAAGACATAATCTTTCCGGATGAACCCGCTGATCGAATTGCCTGAGCACCTCTTCCTTGTTTCAGTTCTAAATCATAAATATCAAAGCCAACTGGAATATTACGAATCTGCATACTATTACCTGGCTTAACCTTAGCCTTTTCACTACAAACGATCTTATCACCCACCATCAAACCATGAGGGGCAATAATGTAACGCTTATCACCATCAGCATAAACCAATAAGGCAATAAAAGCGGTCCGATTTGGATCATACTCAATCGTCTCAACACGAGCGGGAATATTAAGCTTTTCAAACCGTTTACTATCAATCAAACGATAACGACGCTTAGCTCCTCCACCTCGATGGCGAACCGTAATCCGACCTTGATTATTGCGTCCGGATTTCTGCTTCATTGGCTTCAGAAGACTCTTTAGAGGGCTTTTAGTGGAAATCTCTTCAAAAGCATTCACACTCATGCCGCGTCGTCCCGGTGTTGTTGGTTTATACTTTTTTACAGGCATTACGTGGTTTTAACTTTATTAAAATCAATGGACTGTTTTGGGGCTAACGTTATCACTGCTTTTTTTGCACTCAATCGCTTAGTAATAGAGCGGCCCCTGCCAACCATCCGAACCTTTTTAAGAACTGGGATAATATTCACTGCCTTCACTTTAGTTCCATAAAAGGTTTCAATCGCTTTTCTAACTTCCACTTTATTAGCATCCAAATGAACTAAGAAAGTATATTTCCTTAACCCCTGAGCATTAGTGCTCTTTTCCGTTACTACCGGTGATAGAAGTACCTGGCTAGCGTTCATGAGGTTAAATTAATTAAGAAATAATGATTCAGCTTTTTTAAGAGCTGATTCCATAAACATAACTTTTTCAAACTTCAGAAGATCATGAAGATTGAGATAATCAACCAAAATGGTTTTCACATTAGGGAGATTACTGGCTGATTTTTCGAGATTCAGATCTTTTTCAGAAAGCACCACTAGAACAGATTTTTCAACTGGCAGCTTATCGAGCATTGCCTTGAAATCTCTCGTTTTAGGCTCTTTGGCTTCAAATTTATCAAGAGCAAAAACCTGTTTGTCAGCTGCCTTTTGAGAAAGACCGGAAAAGAGAGCAGCACGCCTGGCTTTTTTAGGCATCTGCTTTTCAAAATTTTGAGTATTACGAGGGCCAAAGGCTACTCCTCCAGACCTCCAGATAGGATTGCGGGAAGAGCCAAATCGAGCTCGGCCAGTACCTTTTTGCCTCCACGGCTTTTTACCCCCTCCTCGAATTTCACCACGGGATTTAGTATGAGCATTAGCCTGCCTTGCATTTGAAAGCTGTCTAACAAGGGCTAGACGCATCAACTCATCGTTAACCTTAGCGGCAAACAACTTGTCATTGGCTTCCACAGAACCTTTCTTCTCACCGGATTGTTGGTAGAGATCTAACTTCACGATTCAAAATTAAAATTTGATATAAACGTAACCCGTTTTCGGTCCGGGCACAGGACCTTTGATTGCAATCAGCTCCTTTTCAGGTACTAATTTGACCACTGGGCGATTCAAGAGTGTACATTTCTGAAAACCCATCTGACCTGGTAATTTCTTCCCCTTCATAACTCGCCCAGGTTTAGCACACATACCTATAGAACCAGGTTCTCGGTGATGATGTGACCCGTGGCTTTCAGGGCCACGTGAGAAGTTATGACGTTTAATGACACCCTGGAAACCTTTACCCTTAGAAGTAGAAGTAATAGTTACCGATTCGATGTCCTGCAACTGGGAAAGATCAATTGTTTGTCCTTTTTTATAGTCATCTGGATTTTCAACACGGAATTCCTTCAGGGTTTTGTACATCTTATTCTTTGAAGGATTTTTATACGCATCGAATCCCAGGACTATCGCCGGATATCCATCGCTCGTTTCTGTTTTCACCTGTACAACCTCGTTAGGCTTGCACTGGATGAAAGTGGCGGGGATCACACGACCATCATCTTGTATGACTTGGCTCATACCTAATTTTTTGCCGATTATTCCTGGCATAGAATCTAGTGGTTATGGAGGTTGTTGGTCTTAATGTCCTTGATGACAAGGAGCCTAAACCTCTCTGTTAACATTGGTGCCTTCTCTATGGAATGCTCAGACATTCTACCGACTGCAAAACCAAAGTCAAGCATTTTTTTAGACAATTTGTCTTTAATAAGTGCGAGTGCAAGCGCGAGTCTCAAGATTGACATCAAAATTGACCAAAATGACCTTATAAGAACTAAAAATATTTGATAATATGAAAAAGTGAATCAATATACTTGAGACTCGCACTCGCACTTGAGACTAAATTAAAATGAAAGCCGTAATATTCGACATGGATGGAGTGATTGTAGACAGTGAAAAACACTGGAAAAAAGCCGAACTCAATCTTTTCGGACAACTGGTAAGCCAATGGACTGTAGAAGACCAGCAAAAGATTATTGGCTTGAATGTAAAAGATACTTTTGAAATTTTAAAAAGCCAATACAACCTAAAAGAATCCGAAGAAGTGTACATGGCTCAAGTCACCGAAATCGCTAACCATGTTTATGAACACCAAGCCAATCTCACTGAGGGTTTTTCTGAAGTTATCAAAGAGATTCACAAACAAAATATCCCTATAGGTCTAGCTTCCTCTTCACTAAAATCCTGGATCACCACCGTTCTCAACCGTTTTCAACTCACCCCATACTTCCAAGTCGTCGTAAGCGCCGAAGAAATCAATG
The DNA here is from genome assembly GCA_029260985.1 of Patescibacteria group bacterium. Classification (GTDB taxonomy): domain Bacteria; phylum Patescibacteriota; class Gracilibacteria; order UM-FILTER-43-11; family UM-FILTER-43-11; genus JAJDCE01. The sequence continues at coordinate 7,537 of JAJDCE010000053.1, forward strand.
CCCCAGGCAAACCCGCCCCGGATATCTATCTCTACGCAGCTAAAAAACTTGGCGTTTTACCTAAAGATTGCGTCGTCATCGAAGATTCAACTCATGGTGTGGCCTCTGCCAAAAGCGCAGGCATGACTTGTATAGGTATTCGAAATGGGTTTAACGATCACCAAGATCTGTCGAAAGCCAACCAAATCATAAATGGATTTAAGGAGTTCAACCTTAATCAATACCTAATTAAGGTTTAAGGCACAGTTTAATTGACCCTTAATTTAGAATTAAATAGGATATTTATTAAAATAACCTAAAACAATTCATTCGATACGGATCTAAATTTATTATCACTAGAGCAAGCTAGAAATAATATGAAATCACTCAGACCACCAAAAAACCACTGAATAA
>JAJDCE010000054.1 GCA_029260985.1 Patescibacteria group bacterium
ACTATTGGGAATGATGTGATGACTGCTCTCAAAAAATTGGATGACATTGCTTATATTCGTTTTGCGAGTGTTTATAGGAGCTTTAAGGATGTGGATGAATTTAAAGAAGAGTTGGTCAAATTACTTAAATAGTCTCAAGTGCTCTTCGACTCTGATCAGAGCCTTTGGCGAGTGCGAGTCTCAAGTGTCAATGAATAGTGAACTTACTGATTTTTTAAAAGGGCTTAAGCAGTTTGGAATTGAAAATGATATTCCGAATGTTACGGAGCGGGGTGGGCGATTTTTGAATATGCTGGTTCAAATGACAGGTTCAAAATCCGGTTTGGAAATTGGTTCAGCAAATGGATATTCTACTATCTGGTTGGCTGAAGCCTTCCGAAATAATAATGGAAAACTTAAATCGATTGATTTTAGCCAGCCTACTCATGAATCTGCAAAGGAAAATCTCAATAAAGCCGGTCTTTCAGATGTTGTTGAGTTTTATTTTGGGAATGCGCTGGAGGTAATTAAAGCATGGAACGATCAGCGATTTGATTTTGTTTTTGTTGACGGTGAGAAGCGATCGTATTGGGATTTCTGGGAGGTTATTCAACCCTTTTTGGCTGATCGGGCCGTTATTGCTTTTGATGATGTACTCTCGTTTCCTGAGAAGACGAAGCCGTTTATGGAAAAAATTAAAAATGTGTTAGGATTTGATCAGGTTGTACTGCCCATTGATAAGGATGACGGTGTACTGCTAATGACTAAAACAAATTAATTGGATAGATATTCTTTTTCAATTCATCGCTTGATCGCTTCCGTTGCAGTACTTTTTTTTATTGGCTTTAATGTTTTCCTATTTTCGGATCAAAGCCGTTATCATGAAATGACTATTCAAAACGATCGGGGTGTTTTCAAGCTGAAAGTCGAAATTGCTCAAACTTTTCGTCAGATGAGAAGAGGTTTGATGCATCGGCGACGGCTCGATGTGGGAAGGGGCATGCTTTTTGTATACGATAAACCTCATATTCCTTCTTTTTGGATGAAAAATACCCGCATTCCCCTCGATATGATTTTTATTGGTGAGGATCTTAGAATTAAGACAATTCATGAAAAAGTACCGCCATGTCTCGAGACGGATGACTGTCCGACCTACGAAGCTGATCAGTTAGCTCAATATGTTCTAGAGGTTCCAGGCGGATACAGTTCTCTCTTCAAAATTAAGGTGGGGGATTTGGTCACCCTTCCTTTGATAGATTAATTATTCTCTTTTAAGTGCTTTATGGCTGCTTCGAGCTGAGGGTCGATTTCATTTTCTATATCTTCGATGGTTCGTTCTATTATGTTGTCAGGAGTGATTCCAACCTCACTGATGTTTTGATTATTAGGGGTGTACCATTTAGCGACTGTGATTCGCAGGCTTGATCCATCGATTAAATTTTCGACTTCCTGCACAGTTCCTTTGCCGAAGCTTTGTTCTCCGATAACAATACCTCTTTTATGATCCTGGATAGCACCTGCTACGATTTCCGAAGCTGAGGCACTTCCTTTGTTGATAATAACGACTAATGGAATGCTGGCCACTCTGGCTTTCCCATTTACATATATCACTTCGTCTTCAGTAGCGTTTCTTTTTTTCACGGACACCACCTTTCCTTTATCGATAAATTCAGAAACGATATCGATGGCTCCGTCCAGATATCCACCTCCATTGAATCGAAGATCTAAAACGATTCCATCAGCTCTTTTGGTTAATATTTCGTTGATGGCTTTACTGAACTCTTCTTTGGTTTTTGCGCCAAAGGTATTTAATTCAATGACAGCAATGTCCTTATTCATCTCCCATTCAACACTGTTGATGTTTATTGTTTCGCGCTGAATTGAAATATCCAAAGGTTCATTTTCTCCTTTTCGGCCAATTGAAAGAATGACTTTCGTTCCTTTTGGCCCCCTTATTTTCATAACCGCTTGTTCGAAGGTGTATTCAGTGACATCCACTCCATCGATTTTAAGAATGATGTCTTCGGGTTGAATGCCAGCTCGTTTGGCTGGTGAATTTTTTAATGGTGAAACGACAGTGATTAGTTCATTTCTGAGGGTTAATTCAGCTCCGATTCCTTCCAAGGTTCCTTCTAGACTGTCCTGGAAATCTTTATTTTGCTTAGGGGTTAAAAAGGTTGTGTAGGGATCTTCCAGAGAAAACACCATACCTCTGATTGCCCCGTAAATCATTTCTTTGTATTCCAGCGCTTCAGGGTCAACATATCTCCCTGCTAAAAGACTCCAGACATCCCAAAATAATTGCATATCGACCTTTTCATTTGTGGTGCTGATCGGAATTTGATTGTCGTTTAAAAGATTTGTCCCATTCTGGCGTGTCTGATTGGATCCAACATTCCAGCCCAATGCAAAAACAAAAAGAATAAGAATGATTAATCCTAATATTTTAGGTCCTGAGGTGGTTTCTTTGGTTAAATAGGCACTCTTTTTCATTGGGTTTGTCAGGGTTATCCAAATATTCCTTTTGACTGTGGCTTGATGTTTAATTTGGCTTCTTTCACCAGTTCTTCATAAAGCTCCCTTTCTTTTTTAGTTAATTTACCGGGCATCTCAATCATTATTTTTACAAAATGTTCTCCTTTTTGAGTTGTGCCTACTTTCTGTACACCATCTCCTTTAAGTTTAAATACTTTTCCACTTTCCGTTCCGGCCGGCATTTTAAGTGTAACATCTCCATGAATTGTTTTGACAGTGATTTCATCCCCCAGAACGGCTTGTAATAGGTGTATTGATTGGGTTGTTTTAATGTCATTTCCTTCACGTTCAAATTCCTTGCTGCCCGATACGCTGATGTGGGCGAATAGATCACCTGCTTCACCTCCTCTTACTCCAGCTTCTCCTTTTCCACTTAGGCGAATAGCTGCTTTATCGTTGATGCCGGCTGGAATCTTAATTTTAATTTTCTGATTCTTGAGCGTTCGATACTCACCATGACATTCTCGACATTTTTTTTCAGGAATTTTCCCGGCTCCATGGCAATTATCACAAGTTGCAGCGGTTTGAATTTGCCCCAATGGCGTTCGTTGAATTTTGATGTGCTGACCAGTCCCATGACAAGTTGTACAATCCACTATTTTACTTCCTGGTTCATTTCCCATCCCTTTACAGTGTTCACATTTTTCGTAGCGACTTATTTCCACTTCTTTAGTAGCCCCAAAAACAGCTTCTTCAAAGGTCAGATGAACTACAATTTCAATGTCATTTCCCCTAAGCGGCCCCCGATTTTTTTGGGCTTTGCGGGCACCTCCGCCAAAGAAGCTGTCGAATATGTCGCCAAACCCTCCTCCAAAATCAACGTTTACGTTCTGGAAGCCACTGAAATCAAATCCTCCAAATCCACCCCCACCAGCCCCTCCAACTGACCCGAATTGATCGTATTGAGCTCTCTTTTGTTTGTCACCCAAAACTTCATAGGCTTCTGTCACTTCTTTGAACTTATTTTCGTCCTCCTTTGTCCCTCCTTTGTCCGGGTGATACTTTAAAGCGAGCTTTCGATAAGCTTTTTTAATTTCTACCTCTGAGGCGTCTTTGTTTACGCCGAGTGATTTGTACGGGTCCATAATTTCCGGTTGATCCCAGTTGACTTCCGATTGACTGATAAACAGTCCACAGGATGTCCACTGGAAGTCTATTGGTAAAATAGCTAAGTAATTCTACTAAATATTTACTTTCTCAGCAACGGGATTACTGGGCGGGGATTTCAGCGGCTTCTTCGGCGGTAATTGGTATCTCGCCCAATTTGATTGCGGGTGTTTCAGTTTTTGGCTTTATCCGTTGAACGACAGTGATTGTTTTTGGATTGGGTAGAATTTGATTGCCTGCTAAATCTGTAAGGTTTTTTAGGTCAATCCGGTAAAACTCTTCATCCTGGTCGGTGACTCCTTCGAGCATTAGCTTCACGATATTGGGCTGTAACATTTCGATAGCGCTAATTTTGACGACATCGGTTGTAGCATTGGCCTTATTTAAATCAGCTATGTTGTATGAATTTATATCTGTGGCTGACGTTTCACTTACTGGTTCGTTCCAAATGATGTTGATTTGATCCAAGCTGACGAACTCCTGTTCAATCGGATAGGGCGGGAGGCTATCGGGCAATAATCTTAAGCTTAAATCGATATTGTTTTTGAGCGCCCCTGTAAATCTGGCTCGATTTTCCCGAGCCTCCATCGAATCACTTTCCATTAATTTACTATCAGGGCCTTCGATGGTGATGTTGTAATTGAATTCGGTGCCTGATTGCTTTGCTAAGCGTAATTTGAATTGATCCAGTTCGAATAAATTTCGAGGCAATGTGTAAACAAAGGTTAAATTGGTTTTGCTGCCTGCAGGAAGAATTACTTTAACTCCAATGACTTTAAATTCACCTACTGTTTCTTCGATACTATCAACGGGTATATTCTCGGTGCTGGCATTTTTTGGAATATATAATCTTAAGTACCCTTTGTAATTATCGCTGTAGGTGTTTGTAAAACCCGGGTAACGGATGGTGATTTCGGTGGTGATTTCAGGTACTTCTTTGGTGATGTTGGCGTAATAATTCACTTCAGTTTGCAAATAGCGGTCTGCTTTTTTACTTCCCAAATTAGCTAAATTTATTGCCATAAAATCACTTCTTTCAGCGATGGTTAAGCTATTAGCCCATCCTTTTTTAACTAATTTTCCCTGCAACCTTTCGTTTTTGAGCCACATGAATAGCTCTTTATTGTTGAGCCCATTTACAATGATGTCTCTGGACTTGAAAGGATGTCTTTTAGCTTTTCCGATTAAAAGAGTGGCAAGATCTCCTAGGATATTTTTTCGATTTTTGAGTGCATCAACATTGTGACGGTCTATGTTATTGACTTCGAACTCCAATTCGCTGAATAAGTTATTTTTATGAAGTCTTTTCCCGTTGAGTTCTACACCACCAAGTTTGTCGATTAATGATTCAATTAAACTGAAGTTCATCACAATGACACCATCCACATCTTTCTCCGGGAACTTTTTTTGATAGAATTCGATCAATTCATTGGCTCCTTGTGGGAAATCAGGATTCCAGTTGGCGTCGCGGAAGGAATATCCTTGATACCATTCGTTTTTCAGCAACTCTTCGTGAGGATAAGGTGGGGTAATGTAGGTTTCGGTATCAATATCATAAGAATTTTTGAATGAAAGTTCAGTTGGGATGCCCATCACAAAATCCATGTTGCCGTAACCTGTAATGAATCCTCCGCCCGGCCGAAGTTCATAATTATTTTGCAGAACAATTAGATAATTTTTACTGAAAAAAGTGAGACCTAAAAAATGGTTGGCAAAGAATCTTAACTGCCCCAACATTAAATAGAGGACAAAGAAAATAAGAAAAATTACACCCACGATAATTCCAATCCATAGCTTCAGACTTTTAGGGAGTTTGAATTTTGGGAGTTTGAATTTTTTCTTCTCTTTATGTTTTTTGGTGTAGGGGGTGTAGCCGTATTCCATAATATAAATAATTACCTTTGTGATTATATACTATCTAAGTCTCAAGCGCGAGTGGCTGTTTTTCTGTTGCTAAACCTAATTTGCAGTACTAGTATGGGGTCAAATAAAACTTAAATCACTAAATCAATGAAAAAGCTCATTGGTGCTAGGTTATACGTTTTTATATCAGTACTATTTCTATTGTTAGTGCTGGTTTTTGTTGGCAAAGTGGATGTGGTTAGGGCCGATACTTGTGGAGATGGAAATGTTGAGCCCAGTGAGCAATGCGATGATGGCGGTACTGTCAACGGAGATGGCTGTTCATCTAGTTGTCAGGTCAGCGTTACAGGCTTTGGTTTCAAACACGCCATTACTATCGATAATGCAAAAGTAGATGAAACTCTGTCTAATTTCCCCATCCTTCTAAAAGACACCAATTTTCATAGTGACGTTTACAGCAATACTCAGAGCGCTGGTCAGGATCTCCTTTTTACTTCCGATTCTGCTGGCACAACTCATCTCCCTTTCGAGGTGGTGAATTGGAATACAGGTGGAAGCACATCGGAGGTCTGGGTAAAGCTCACTTCTCTTTCCAGTATTGCTGATACTACTATTTATGCATGGTACAACAATGCCTCTGCCATCGCACCATCAGCCACAGCGGATAATGGCAGTGAGAATGTTTGGACTGAAGATTATGCAGGTGTATGGCATTTGAATGAAACAGTTACCGACGAAACTACTAGTGGTACACATTATGATTCAACATCTACTGGTGCTAATGGATCACAAAATTACAATGCAACCAGTTCCAATGGTCAAATCGGAAATGCTCAGGATTTTGATGGTTCGGGAGACTTTATAGAAATTCCAGACAGTTTTACTCTGAGTAATTCAATGACAGTTTCATTTTGGTCAAAGCTGGATACTGTAGCAAATGACGAAACTTTTATGTTAAAGGGTACATTTGGGAATGTGGAGTCCGGAGCAGGTGGTTGGTATATAAGGGCAAAAAGTAGTAAGTATCAATTTCTGACATCAAATTCCAGTACTTATAATCATTTGTCTACCTTAACAGATATTCCGACAAGTAATTGGGTATATGTTACTGCAACAATAGATCAGGCAGCAGGATATATGAGGTTATATTTTAACGATCTTGAAAATAACTCTAAAGGAATCACATCAGTCAATTTAGATATTAGTGATACAACAACAATGGGTGTAGGGACTCCTACAGGATCCTCACCATATTTTTATATTGATGGCATTATGGATGAGGTTAGAATTTCTTCTTCTGAGCGTTCATCTGGCTGGATCTCCACTTCCTATAATAATCAGAATAGTTCTACTACTTTTTCTGCAGCTGGCACTCCAGAGTCAGTGCATTTAGACCCAGTTCTTGCAACGACAACTACAATAGGGAATGTTTCCCCAGCCATAACTGCCACTCCCTCCGATGGAGGGTCAGACTTTGACACTCCTACAAATGTTGGCAGTGATGTGACTTTTACAGCAACTGCAAAAGATATTAATACGGATCAGTACTATCTGGCAGTTTGTACTACCGATGCAGTGACAGCCGGAGATAACGCAGCCCCCACTTGTGATGGAGGCAGTTGGGCCATCAGTACAGCCACCAATTCAGATGCTCAGGCTTCAGTCACCTACACTGCTCTAGTGGGTGATGTAGAAAGTAATGCTTGGTATGCCTTTGTGTGCGACAAGGTAAGTGGAGGAGGAAGCTGTTACCCTGCCAATGCTGCCGGTGATCAGGGACTCCCTATGGGATATATTACATTTTCCGATGTGCCTGATGATGAAGCACAGGTGACTGTAAATTCTGTTACATATGAATTTGATACGGCTAACAATGGTGTAACTGGCGGAACTGAAGTGGATACTTCAGCTTCGGAAGATGGTAATGATGCTGCTGTAGCACTTGTTGCTGTTGAGGCTGGCGGAGGTTCTCATATGGCGGTCCGTGGCGCTGTTGTTTATGTATATGCTGATTTAGAAGGTTCTACAGGCAATGCAATCGGGATGTATGAAACAAATGATACCGGGAATGATATATCTTTTTCGGGAGCATTTCTTACCGGAGGAAGTGATACGGCTAAATCTCCTTTTGGAGTGAATCACGCAGGAACTTTCGGCAGTGTAACCTTTACAGACGATGCGAGTGGAACCATTGAACCGGGAGACACGGTTCGTTTTACTATTCCTAATGCCAGCCTAACTGATGCAGATACAGATGGTTTTCAGGACACCTTCAACTTCTATGTTTGTTCAGGTGAATCAGATATGGGTGGAGTAACTACCGCTTTCGACTATTCCGCCAATACCTGTACCAACGGAACACTCCTCTGCTCTCATACAGCAGTCAATCCAACCACCACCGATGCAACCTGTGATGATACCCAAAGCATCGTCTCAGTCCCCACCGCTCATGGAGCTTATGATGTAGTAATATATGTAGAAGATAATCACAGCTTCCCTGCTACTGGTACTGCGACTCAGACTCTCACCGTACAGGATGTAGCCCCTGCTCTCACTTCCTACACTGCTGTAGACACTCCGGCCCCTGCAGCTGGAGGAAGTGATACTGTAGACTTCTCTGTAGCTTTCACCGATGACAACGGAGATAATGATGTGACCGCTGTGGAAGGAGTACTCTTTGAAGACACTTCAGTGGGTAATAATTGTACCGCTGATGAGAATGACTGTTACATCGATGCAACATGTACTTTAACTTCTGTCAGCACACCAGGATCTGGTAAAACTGCCACTGGAACCGATAATGCCCTTGGTGTAGATTGTCAGGTAACCGTGTGGTTCAATGCTGCTGATTCCTCCAACTGGGAAGTACATGCTAAACCCACTGATGGACTGGGACAGGAAACAGGATTTGCAGATTCTAATGTAAACCTCACCAATCCTGCTCTTCAAGGAATAGACATTACTGAAGCCTCTATTGCCTACGGAACCGTAGCTATTGGTGGAACTTCTTCTTTTGCAGAAACCTCTATGGGGAATGTAGGAAACCAAGTTCTTGATGTATACATCGATGGAGATCAGATGTGTTCTGACTTCCCAACTTGTTCAGGTGATACTATTGCAGTAGGTCAGCAGAAATGGCATCACAATGCTTCTACTTTTGACTGGGATGCTTCAGCTGGTGCAGGGCCATATGCCATGGTAGATACTGCCAGCAGCACAGGAGATTCCACAGGGTGCATGAATAGAGATATTGCCATCCGTAACGACCACACCCTCACTACCACAAACGAATCCATATACTGGAAACTCAGAATACCAGCTTCACAAGGAGTAGGTTCCTATACAGGGCAAAACACCTTTGCCACTACAGCAAGTTCTACTTGTAGTACGGGGCAGAGTTATTAAATAGTTATGGGAGGATTGTTTAGGTTTTTAAGAGGCCAAATGGAGCACTTTTTTTTCAGATATGGTAAACTGGCTGTGGATTTAACTAACAATAAAAATGAAAAAATTACCAAAAACCCATAAGGTCCGTAAAACCCGGATTGCGGTGGTGGGAACCGGAATGGTGGGTTCCTCTTTTGCATACGCTGCGATGTTAAAGGGTATAGCTGCAGAAATTATTATGATTGATGTGGATGAGGCCCGGGAGCAGGGTGAGGTGATGGATCTTTCGCATGGTCTGATTGGAACGGAAACGGGTAATGTGACGGGAGGTTGTTTTGAAGACTGTCGGAATGTGGATATTATTGTCATCACTGCTGGCGTCGCTCAAAAGCCAGGTGAAACCCGTTTAGATTTGGTGAAAAAGAATTCCGGGATAATGAGGAAGCTTATAAAAATGATGGGGAAATTGCGGGAGGATACAGTCGTGATAGTGGTTTCTAATCCTGTGGATATTTTGACGTACATTGCCCAGAAGCATATTAAACTTCCGAAAGGGCAAGTGTTTGGATCGGGCACTTCACTCGATACCTCTCGACTCCGTTATATTGTTAGCGAGAAGTTAGGAGTGAATCTTCATAATGTGCATGGGTATGTGATGGGTGAGCATGGAGACAGTGAGTTTGTTCCCTGGAGTATTTCCAATGTTTCCAGCCTTCCGATGAAAAAGCTTTTGACCGCAAAGCAGATGAAAGTGATTGAAAAGAAAACGATGCGAGCGGCTTATGAAATTATTCAACGCAAACATTCAACTTATTATGGAATCGGATCGGTGATTACAGAACTCGTTGAAGCAGTGCTTCATGATCGGAAATTTATTATTCCTGTTTCAACTGAACCTGGTTCTGCCTATGGTATTAAAGGAGTTTCTCTTGGGGTTCCGGCAGTGTTGGGTCGCCGAGGTGTGGAAAAGGTGTGGAAACTTGATTTGACCAAAGCCGAAATGGCTAAATTGAAAAAATCTGCTAATGTTTTAAAAGGGTATCTGAAGAGCGTTTAGTTTGGATTAAGAACTAGGGACTAAGGACTAAGTGTGATTTTAGTATTTAATTCTTTTGATAGAATAAATATGTTTTTAATAAATTCTGATATACAATTGCCTAGTCCCTAGTCCTTAGTCCCTAGTCCTGATGTTCAACAAGCCTTTTGTCGTTCTCGACTTAGAAACCAGCGGCACTGATCCCAAAAAAGACGACATTATTGAAGTGGCGATGATTCGTTATGAAGATGGAAAGGAAGTGAAACGATATGATGACTTGATCAAGGTAGGCTATAAACTTCCTAAAATCATTACCATTATCACAGGCATTACCGATAAAGATTTAGAGGAGAATGGGCAAGATAAAGAGGATGTGTATGCGGAAATAGAATCTGTTTTAGATGGAGCCTATTTGATTGCGCACAACACTAAGTTTGATGCAGGTTTTTTGGAGGCTAAGGGAATTAAAATGAATGTTCTGGGTTTGATTGATACAATTCCTTTGGCTCAAATTTTGGTGCCTCAAGCAGTGAGTTATAGTTTGGAGGCGCTTTCTGACGATCTCGGAATCACTCATGTGAATAAGCATCGGGCGATGGGAGATACGGAGGCGACACTCGATTTATTCAAAGAGCTTTGTAGTCGCATTGAGCAATTGCCACCGACTACTTTGAAGGAGATTCAAT
>JAJDCE010000055.1 GCA_029260985.1 Patescibacteria group bacterium
GGCTGTACCAGAGGCCCCAAGGCCGTTGATCACAATTTTCACTTCTTCAAACTTGCGGTTTGAAATTTTTAAAGCGTTGATCATTCCCGCTAGAACCACTACTGCGGTGCCATGCTGGTCATCATGAAAAACGGGGATATCGAGTGAGTCGATTAACCGCTGTTCAATCTCGAAGCAACGGGGGGCTGAAATATCTTCTAAGTTGATTCCACCAAAACTTGGAGCAATCCGTTGGACGGTTTCAATGATTTCTTCAGTGTCTTGCGTGTCCAAGCATATGGGGAAAGCGTCAACACCAGCAAATTCTTTAAACAGTATCGCTTTTCCCTCCATGACTGGCATGCCAGCGGCGGCGCCAATGTTGCCGAGTCCGAGTACGGCTGATCCATCCGTTACTATCGCTACTGTATTACCTTTATTAGTGTATTTATAGATGTCTTTTGGATTTTCAGCGATTCTTTTGCATGGTTCAGCAACACCAGGTGTGTAGGCCAGGCTTAAATCATCACGGGTTTTAAGGGGTATTTTGGAGACAATCTCAATTTTACCGCGATTTTCCTCGTGTAATTTGAGTGATTCTTTATAGTAATCCATTTTGTTGTGGATAGGGGGCACTTCAATTGTAAATAAGTGTAAGTTGATGTGCAAGTTGATGTGGTAGCGTAGGTGACTTGCTCACCATTTGTCATCCCGGACATGATCCGGGATCCTAAGTTAAATTATTTAACCTAGGATTCTGAATCTAGTTCAGAATGACGGTTGGTGTTTGGGGTGACTATGTATACCTAAAGGATTGATTTTTCCCATTAAAAATGTTATAATAATACGATGAATAAAAGTCCCGGTACAAATATCGGGCCCTCCCAAATTGAAGGTCAATGGAATGACCTTAGTATCCTTGAGCGTGTGAAAATGATCCTGAGTTGTCCGGATCATTTTTTAAATTATGGCCTGGTGATGCCCGAGGAGCTTGATCGGGCGGAGGGGTGTGCAGAGTCGGAGCTGGAGTATGTGATCAATCGTGAAGAGCAACCTTTGTTTACACACATTAATATTAAAAAAGAGCTCAAAACACAATATCTACGGAGCCAATTGAAAGCCGCATTACGTGCGGTTTTTTTGTAATTACAAAAATGATAGCGGGTCTTTCAGAATATCATCCATTATATAGTAGTCGACTTTGTGAAGGATTGTTCGTCGGTCTGTTTTTTCATCTTTAATTTCAACATTTGGTGCCAAATCACAATGCGTGGTACAGCTTCGTTTTTCAATGGTGATTCCTTCAAGATGTCCTCCTTTTTTGCTGGCGTGTTTGTAAAGATCTTCACTTAAGCAGTTTTGACAAGCAACGCCCATGCATATTCTTATTAATACATTCATTTTTATTGGACTAAGGACTAGGAACTAAGGACTAAGAAGTTAAAGTGGAGGTTTTTTCTTGTGAAACTCCGTTGCCTGTTCGAATGCGTGGGCTACGTGCAGTACTTTTCCTTCTTCAAACTGATTGGCCATTAATTGCAAGCCGATAGGAAGTCCTTTGGAATCAAATCCGGCAGGAATCGAAACTCCCGGAAGACCACAAATACCGGCAGGAACTGTTAGAGTGTCGGCGGCGTACATGGCTAGTGGATCATCTGTTTTTTCACCGACTTTAAAAGCGGTGAAAGGGGAAGTGGGTGTTACCAAAACATCACATTTTTCAAAGGCTTCTTCAAATTCCCTTTTCATCAAGGCTCGTACTTTGGCGGCCTTTAGGTAGTAGGCATCGTAATAACCTGATGAGAGGGCGTACGTGCCAATCATAATGGTTCTTTTTACTTCATCGCCAAAACCTTCATCGCGGGATTTCATGTAAATATCCAATAGTTCTTTGGCGTCATCTGTTGTGTGGCCATATTTGATGCCATCGTAACGGGCCATGTTGGTGCTGCCTTCGGATTTTGCCAATATATAATAGGTAGGGATGGCGTATTTGGTGAGTGGTAAATTCACTTCGATGATTTCCGCGCCTAGGCTTTTAAGGGTTTCAATCCCTTTGATTACGGTATCAACGGTTTCTTGTTCTACGTCTTCGAAATACTCTTTTGGCACGCCGACTTTTATGCCTTTTAAACTCTCTAATAAGAAATTTGTATAATCAGGTGCCAATATATTGGGGGTTGTGCTGTCATGATTGGAATGACCACAAATTGTATTTAAAACAAGGGCCGCATCTTCCACCGTTTTGGTGAGTGGACCGATGGTATCAAATGATGATGCATAACTGATTACTCCATATCGTGGCACTCTTCCATAAGTAACCTTGAATCCAACACATGAGGATAAGCTGGCGGGTTGGCGTATGCTACCCCCTGTATCGGTTCCGATGGAATAGCAGGCTAAATCAGCAGCCGCAACAGCAGCGGGTCCACCAGATGAACCTCCTACAACTCTTTCAAGATCCCAAGGGTTTTTAGTGACACCGAAATGACTGGTTTCAGTACTGCTCCCCATGGCGAATTGGTCGGTGTTCGCTTTTCCAATTAACACAGAGCCCGCTTTTTTAAGTCTGGTGTACACCTCGGCATCATAAGGGGGTGTGTAGTTTTCTAGAATCTTAGAGGCGGCAGTGGTTTTGATGCCTTTGGTGCAAATAATATCTTTAAGGGCCATCGGAATACCAGCGAGGGGGTTTGAGAAATCTCCTTTTTCATCCGCTTCTTTCGCCTGCTTCAAAGCCTCTTCTTTCGTAATGGTGATAAAGGTGTTCAGTTTTTCTTCCGTTGCATCAATTCGGTCCAGATACGCTTGAGTGAGCTCAACACTGCTGAACTGTTTTTCTTTTAACCCTTTGTTGGCAGAGGCAATGGTATGTTCGATCATTATTGCTATTCGTCATTCTGAATTAAATTCAGAATCCTATGTTAAATAACTTAACTTAGGATCCCGGATCAGGTCCGGGATGACATTTTGGTTAGAATACATTCTTCACTTTAATCATATGATCCTGGATTTCCTGAGGGGTTTCTTTGAGAAGTTCATCGGTGTAGTCACATTCCTTTTCTTCATCCTTAAAAGATACGCTTTGTAAGCCCGTGACTTGGGCAATGGGTTCGACGTTATCGGTGTCTACCTCTTTCAACATCTCGGCATGTTCCAGAATTCCTGAAAGCTGACCGGTGAATTTGTCGATTTCCTCCTCGGACATATTGAGTCGGGCGAGTTTGGCGATGTGTTTTACTTCTTCGCGATTGATGGACATTTCTGACTGATTATAAAGCCTACATAAGATACCTCTAACTCGACTGGGTCGCAAGGTTCCATTTGTCATTCTGAATTCAATTCAGAATCCTATGTCAGATAATTTGATTTAGGATCCCGGATCGAGTCCGGGATGACGGTTGGTGTTAGAGTTGGCTTGGGAAGGCGAAGCTCAAGAAAGTGACGGCGCCGAATAGGAATAGGCAGATGGCGAAAATCACTATGCCCCATGCACTTCCTTCGTCTTGCTGCTGGCCTTCGTTGATTTGCAGATAAAGTCCACTTCCGCCGTACGTTAGAGCAATGAGCATAAAAGGAATGTCCAAAATTCTCATCAGAAAGATCATGGAGCTCGGGTACAGTCCGTTTCTTAACGACAGAGCGGCGGCAACATAAATAAATGCCAAAAGAAAGAAGTAGTTTGCGCTCACGTTGTGTAAGGTTTTTGTCGTTTCCATTTTTGTTTGTCAGGACTGTAAAGATTGTATCACTAAAAGGGTTATACTATAAAGTCATTCTGAATTCAGTTCAGAATCTCTCCATTTCACTAGGTTGCTTAGTCAGAGGGAGAGATCCTGAAACAAGTTCAGGATGACAGTTGGTGGGTGATGATTGGACTACCTCGTCTTATAATTAGGAGCGTCCTTCGTCACTATCACATTGTGTGGGTGGCTTTCGTGTAATCCAGCGGCGGTGATGCGGACAAACTTAGCTTTCTTTTGGAACGTTGGAATATCTTTGGAGCCCACATAACCCATGGATGATTTAAGGCCTCCAACGAGTTGGAAAAGCTCGTGAGCGACCGGGCCTTTGTATACAATTTGCCCTTCAATGCCTTCCGGTACGTACTTTGCTTCCTCTTTCACATCCGCTTGTCCGTAACGCTCTTTTCCACCTCCTGACATGGCGCCCATACTTCCCATTCCGCGGTAACTTTTAAAAGTCTTACCTTCGTGATAGATCAATTCGCCAGGACTTTCTTTGGTGCCGGCAAACAGAGAGCCGATCATACAAGCAGAAGCTCCAACTGCAATGGCTTTGGCCATATCACCAGAGTACTTAATACCTCCATCAGCAATGACTGGAATTTTATGTTTTTTGGCCTCTTTGGCACATTCCATAACGGCGCTGAACTGGGGTGCGCCGATTCCGGTGACCACACGAGTGGTACAGATAGAACCGGGTCCGATTCCAACCTTCACAGCATCTGCTCCGGCTTTCGCCAATGCTTTTACCGCTTCTGCAGTTGCAATATTTCCTCCAATCACATCTACTTTCTTATACTTCTTTTTAATAAACTTAATCGTATCGATTACACCTTTGGAA
Source organism: Patescibacteria group bacterium (assembly GCA_029260985.1). GTDB lineage: Bacteria > Patescibacteriota > Gracilibacteria > UM-FILTER-43-11 > UM-FILTER-43-11 > JAJDCE01. The sequence continues at coordinate 4,567 of JAJDCE010000055.1, forward strand.
TGACCGTGGGCTGTATCGACAACCAATACATCAACACCTGCCTTGATCAGTTTTTCGACCCGTTCTTCCATATTCTTTGCAGGGCCTACCGCAGCACCAACCCTTAACCTTTTCATCTTATCTTTACTGCTATCCGGGTATAGCTTGTTCTTTTCAATGTCCCTTCTGGTGACCAATGCCTTTAGCCGCATATTCTTTTTCGTATCCACAATAATCAATTTACTGTGCTTACTTTCTTCCAAAACATCGTTGGCTTTGCTCAATGTGAGTCCTTCGGTGGCGACCAATAACTTTTCCACTTTGGTCATCCTATCTTTCACCTTTGATTTTATGTGTTTGTGGTAAAAGTAATCGTTGGCGGTGATTAATCCCATCAACTTTCCCCCTACTTTTCCGGTATCGGTAACGGGTACGGCTTTGTAACCATATTTTTCCCGAATCTGATAAATATCTTCAATGGTATCCGTTGGCTTTGCACACATTGGATCGGTGATAAACCCATTTTCAAATCTTTTAACCATCATTACTTCCTCTGCCTGTTCATCTGGTGTCAGGTTCTTATGAATAATTCCCATTCCTCCGTATAATGCCAAAACAATGGCTAGTTCATGCTCGGTTACTGTGTCCATGGCGGCGGATACCAACGGGATGTTGAGTTTAATATTCCGTGTTAGGTTTGTCCGCGTGTCCGTCATCCGGGGCAATGTTTCTGAATATTCTGGTAGGAGCAAGACATCATCGAACGTTAGGTATTGGTCGAGGATTTGGGCCATGGGGGTTGTATTTAAAAAAATAGAATTCGCCTAGGGGGCGATGGGTTCGTGGCTGGTTAGGTTGACTAAAATGATTTTCTATTATTTTACAGCTCTTTTGGATAAAGTCAAGTTTTTTTGCGTTTTATGAGCCATGACAATATATGTTAAACTATATCCAAATATTAATAAAAAACAAAAACTATGGGATTCAAACTTAAAAGAGCTCTCAAGAGTGCCACTAGTCATGTTCGAAAGGAGGCTGGCAGGGTAGCAAAAAAATCGCGTGCGGAGGCAAGGCGTGTTGCCAAAAAGACAAGGGCTGAACACTCACGAGTTGCTAAACGCGTTAAGGCAGAGCTTCTTAGGAGTGAGAGGAAAGTTTCGGTCGAGTTAGGTAGAGCGGAGAAGAAATCAGGGTTCCCAATTAAGGCTTTATTAGGCGCAATATTTCCGGCTTACCTTCCAGGTTTGGTAGCGTGGCTTGAGGAAGTGGTAAAGAGGGGTTCAAAACGGTATGTTTTGACACAGGCAACGAAAAACATCATTGAACGCTTCAAAAAAGAGACTAATTTTAAACTAAAGCCTGGCTATCGGAACATTGAATTTTTCTATAATGCTCATGTTCCCGGGGGTAATGCAGGAATTACCTTTGAGAACCGAGTGTACTTTGCTTTCCCACCTTACCAAAAAGACGCTGATGATTTGGGTCTGATCTTTCATGAAATCGTTCATACTTATCAATATCGCAAACAGGGCTTAACTATTTTTATAGCAAAATATCTTGCGGATTATATGAAGAATTTGATTCAAGGAAAAGGCACCAAGGGCTCTTATTATAAAGTCAGTTATGAAAACGAGGCTTATCGCTATGAGGATCAATTTGTTGATTGGCTGAGAGCCCAAAATCTTCCTAAATAGAGCTCAAAGCTTTTCGATAAGCACGACGTCTGCTGTATGTATGAAGTTCAGTGCTGATATAATATCATGATCAGTGCTGAATTTGGGAGAGTAGCTTTTGGTACCTTAA
>JAJDCE010000056.1 GCA_029260985.1 Patescibacteria group bacterium
TTTGCTCTAGTTACAGTTCTTTACTAACAATTACAGTCCAAATTTTATTCCAATCACGGCATTCAAATCTTTAAACCACTTAGCTAAAACAATATTACCTGCAACCCCATACCTTGCAAAAAAGGGCTAACCAGACCTGGAAATACATATAGTTTGACTAGTGCTTTTCCCGAAACCATCACAAATACTATTTTTGAAAGACATTTCATCATTGATGATAACGGATTAACAAACGCTTTCCTGGTAAGGTCCATCATTGAATGGGAGGACTCTACCGGCAAACACTCTATCGCTGAGGGTAATTCACAAGTAGAATCCAAAATTATTGTTTATCAGCCTTAAATTTGATTAAAGAAACTAAATCAAAGGCTTTCACATTAGTTGAAATCATTGTTTCCATCGCCATCACCGGTATTTTGATGATAGGAATCAGCGCTTTCTTCTCCTCCACTTTCAGCACTATTTTCAGAGTACAAAACGAATCCGTAAAAACTGAAAAACAATTTGTAGTGAATGAAATCATTCGGGATAAATTCACTAAAGTTAAAAGTGTGATCGATTTCGGCTCAAATCCTCAAACCAAAGTCACAATTCAAAACGAAACAAAAGGGAGTGAACTACCCTTTAGCTACATCGGAAAAAACTCAAACAAAAAATTAGCTTTTAAAGACTTTTTGATCTTCAATAAAATGGCTGTCGATCAAAACAAACACCTCTACGCAAACTCCGGGGAAGGAAAAATTGAAATCAGCGCGGGAAATTTCAGCAACCCTCTGGTGCCAACTTCTAATTTTAAAAACTTCAGCAGCTTCGCAATTGCAGATAATGGTGATAGATATTACATCGCTATGCCACTGGAAAACAAAGTTCTGGATTGCGACTGCAGCTCTGGAACCTGTAACAGTTGCACCGATTTATCTGTAAGCTCATTAGACACACCAACGGACATAGAACTGGATACAACTAATGAGGATTACTTATTCATATCAGACTCCGGAAATGGGCGGGTAATTCGCTACAAATTAACAAACCCCAACCAAGGAGAAGAAATTACGATTGCCTCACCACTAAAATACCCCACAGGCCTCTCCTTTTATGATGATGGAGCAACTAAATGGCTTTTTATTGCAGATACATTGGCCAACAAAATACTGAAAGTTAATGCCTACAATCCCACCACTCTAACCACTATAGCTGGAGCAGGATCAGACGAAACTTGCAATAATATCAGTAGCAAATTCTGCAAGCTCGATATGCCAACTGGGCTATTTGCTGACAAAGCAAATACACCACATACATTGAATATTTCAGACAGTGGAAATAATAGAATCCTGCAAATAAAGGATCCAGGTCAACCAAGTGAAATAAAATTTGAACTTACTCCTGGGGAAAATTACAAACTTGACCGAATAGTGATCGAAAACAGTTCAATTATTATCCCTTTTAAAGGTGGGCTGTACAATATAACAGAAAGTAATTTGATCGGTGATGCGAGCCATTATACGAACATTACAAATACCTTTTTAAACCCCGGCAGACTCACAATTTACTCCGTAAATGATCCTACAACAGACAATGGGGGTGAATTATGTGAGCCAGAGAACAACTTAGGAAAAGGCTATATATACATCAATGAGTTTCCAGATGATATCGGAATCAAAGTCGGCAAAAAAGTGGCTCACGAAAATACTATCTTAACCGTAAACAAAATTGAAATCAGAGAGTGTCGGTTAAGCCTTGCAGACCCCTCTCTTACAAAGTACAAGGTGATATTTAACGAAAGTATTACCCCACTCGACTTCGCACATGGAGAAACAGTTTTCCCTGCTACCCCTGACACAATCAAAATCCAAATCGACAACGATCCAGGCTCACCAATTTCTATAGACTCTGGCTTCCAGGATATTATTCTCAAAATTTATGACGTTGATCAGGGCCTTGTTCACACAGAAAAAAAGTCCTTCCGCATCGGAGATGGAAAAGTAGGAACGGAGGAAGACACGATCGATCTACTCCCAATCCCAAACCTTAATTTTCCAACTGGCCTAACTAGTAACTTCTTCGTAAATTCCAACAATAAAACCATCAATCAAATAAATGGAGGTGGACCAACCGGAAAAACAGTTAACCCAATTGACACTGGCTCTTTCAAAAACTACGACTACACCAGCGATTTCGATCTATCAGGCAATTTAGAATTCAATCTCTACAACACTAATAGTATTTTGGAACTAAAGTTAGACGCCGTAATTGACGACCAAAAAACCCAGTCTTATCAAATCAATGCCGCCATCTCAAATCCTTAAATGAAAAAATCAACCTCACACCACTGGCCCCGCAATTGGCAAACAATTGGCAAACAATTGGCCTCACAATCGGAGCGGCAGTATAATGATCTGGTCCGTCATGCTCGGCTTTGTGCTCACGTCCGTTTTTTTCTTCTTCAGCATGCGCCAACGCGCTACTGTGACGATTCAAAGAGATACAGCAGAGATACTAAATGCAAAAAATTACTTGGAGAGTTATGCGGATTATTTGGAAAATTTAAGTACAAAATCAGAGATGTTAAGCCAAACATTCGACGGATTGATCGAGGTCAATTTAACTCAAAAAGTCACGGAAATCGTAGACGAAATCGACTTTGGGGCAGAAAATGAATATGAATTCTCAGATGAAATTTTGATTGAGTGGAATGACTGCAGCGGCAATGGAAATGGAGATTTATTAGTTGATGGAACCATTCACGAATTTGAGAACCCAATAATCACATGTGTAAGTGATGATGAGTATAGCGATATTAAAGGTCCTTTAACTGTTACAGGTTCACCAGCCACTCCATTCAAAATAAAAACACTAAATACCCCTTTCGAATACCGAATCACCTCAAACACCGGTACGCCATTAACCGATACTGAATGGCATTTAGACTTAAAAATGGATTTGGAATATGGAAGAGTGGTGGAAATCAGCCGAACCTTCAATTAAATCATTTTGACTCAAGAACCTCAGCAATCTTTTTCCCAAAAGCGGTTGCCGAGCCTGGCCCATCCGCCGTGACAAAAAGTCCATCGTGTTCTACAGGATTGGCAGTAAAGTTAGCCCCTTTTTCCTTTAGGTTATCTGCCTGAGAGGGAAAAGAAGTGGCTTTGACACCTTCAAGCAAACCGGCATTGGCTAAAATAGAAGGAGCCGCGCAAATAGCAGTAACCAACTTTCCCTTTTCTTTAAATTGTCGTGCCAATTCATGAGCAACTTCATCATAAAAATAAGGCTCACAACCTCCTCCACCTACAAATAAGATAGCATCAAAATTCTCTGGATTTGCGTCTTTCAAAAGTACATCTACCTTTTCCACCCCTCCAAAACACCCCTTAGCCTCCAGTTCTGTACTACAAGTAATCACCTCGTGGCCTGCAGATTCTAAAGCCTTCTTTGAATTATTGTATTCAATATCCTGATAACCCACTGGACCGATAACAGAAAGAATTTTTGCCATTTTGTAAGTTTAGTTATGAATTAAAACCCTAATGTCATCCTGAACTTGTTTCAGGATCTACCCAGTGTTCATTATAACTTAGTTATTTGGAGAGATTCTGAAATAAATTCAGAATGACGGTTGAGAAGTTATAGATTTTCCTTAATCCGTTTCGCCACCGTTTCGCCCGAAAATTGCTCCAAAACAGCCTGAGGCGCCTCCCGGATTTTTTGAACTGAACCAAAGTAGGTTAAAAGACGTTTTTTAAGCTTAGGTCCTACACCTGGAATTTTATCCAAAGCAGATTGAGTCATTTTTTTATCTCTTGAGCCTCGATTGTATTCCACCGCAAAACGATGGGCTTCGTCCCGGATTCGCTGAAGCAAATAACTGCCCTCACTGTCATTTGGAAGTGAAATCGGATCCGATTTACCTGGCACATAAACCTCTTCCAGTCGTTTAGCCAAGGCAATCATTGGAATCGTTAAGCCTTTTTCAAAAAGCACATCGTGAGCCGCATGAAGCTGCCCCTTACCTCCGTCAATCACAATTAAATCAGGACGAGATTCAAAAGAGAAATCCTTTTTCTTCTTCTGATAAGCCATAAACAAAGGTTCTGAACCCACATCTGATTTATACATTTTAGCAAACTTAGCTAATGCATCTGGTGGCTTAATCAAAGTTTCCAAACCAAGCTTCAAATAGTAAGTTTCTAATTCTTTATGGCAAAACAAGTAGAGCCGCTTCATTTTAGAAGATTCAATAAGCTTACGAATAATAAAGTGACCCAGCTTCTTGCCTCTTTCTTTTGGATCAACCCAAAGCCCCGCAATTCGATGAACTTTTTCAGACATAGGATGAATACGGCCCATAGCAACAATCTTTTCACCTTTCCGAATAACAGTGTACTGCTTACGATCATAGTCTTTTATTCTTTTCCACGCTTCTTTCAAAAATTCCTCATCTTTCTTCTTAGCCTTTTCTATTTTATACCCCTCCGGTAACACATCAGGAAGATAACTGAGTCGTCGCCGAATCACTTCTGCCATCGATTTATAATCATCAATAATATCTTGGGTCGTTTTGAGGCGAAATTGTCGATAATCACCAGAGGCAGCCAACCCTTTTTTAAAAACCACCATCGACCCTACCACCTCAGAACCGGAT
>JAJDCE010000057.1 GCA_029260985.1 Patescibacteria group bacterium
ATAATTGCTTTTATAAATGGAGAAATTACTGATGAAGAATTACTCGCTGATCCGCCAGAAGCAATCAGCCAAATACTGGAAGAAGTATCACAACGTGCCACCACAATACAACAAAAACTGAACGCACTGCCTCGATCACAATAAAGTTGTTACTTCGTTATCTCGTTACATCGTTAATTAATAAATATGAAAAGAAAAAAAGATTCCCACAAGGGTCAAAATGGAAAAGTGCTAATCATTGGTGGCAGTGAACATTTTCATGGCGCGCCGATTCTTTGCTCTCTCGGCGCAGAAAATTCGGGCGCTGATTTAATCTTTCCCTACCTTCCAGCATCACAACAAGAAGCGGCCAAAACATATTCATTAAACTTTATCCTTCACAGTTTCGAAAAAAATCACCTAAGCACAAAAGATGTAAGCCCAATTCTTAAAATGTCTGAAATGGCAGATGTGGTAGTTATCGGACCAGGCCTTGGAGACGCTGCAGAAACCAAAAAAGCGATCAAAAGCATTTTGATGAAGCTCGAAAAACCAACCGTTATAGATGCAAGCGCTCTCATTTACACCAATGCCTTACCAAAAACAGTTGTCCTCACACCTCATCGGGGAGAATTCAAGCAGTTAACCGGAGAGGAGCCAAGTCATAAAACCGTACAGAAATGGGCCAAAAACCTTGGAGCCACCATTGTGGTTAAAGGTCCAGAAGATATTATCGCAAATAAAGATAAACTACTCATCAATAAAACAGGTAATGCGCTAATGACTGTGGGTGGAACCGGTGATGTGCTCAGCGGCCTCATTGGTGGACTGATGGCACAAGGAATTGAACCGATTGAAGCATGTCACATTGCTACAGAAACATTAGGTTCTGCCGCAGAAGAATTAGCGTTAACCCACAATAACTTAAAAGCACACGACTTAGTAAAAGAACTACCTCGACTACTTGAGTTCTAATAAATTCAAATGATTCTGCCCTTCCCAATCTTTGAACCTCATCAGGAAAAGCTGACTTTTGGAACCACTCTAAAAGAACTGGGCTCTTTTGATGATCAGAGTAAAAACTTTGGAGAACAATTAAACAAATTGCCGACAAAACCAATCATATTTTGCGATCAAGTTCATGGAGATGAAATCCATGTGTTTGTGGATAAACCAATCAGAAAACCTGAGGGCGATGCCTTCATAACCCAAAAAAAAGGATTGGGACTAGCGATAAAAGTAGCCGATTGTCAGGGTATATTACTATTCGACCCAACCACCTCAACCATCGCCGCCATTCATGCTGGTTGGAAAGGGGTAGCTGAAAACATTGTGCCAAAAACAATTGATGTATTAGAAAATGCCCTAACAGTTGATCCATCTGATTTACTAGTAGGAATCAGCCCATCACTCGGACCTTGTTGTAGTGAATTTACTGATCCAAAAACAGAACTTCCTGATTTCATGCATCCCTACGCCAAAGATCGGCATGTTGATTTATGGAAATTAGTTGATGACCAACTGAACAAAGCTGGAATTCCGAAAGAGAATATTGAACGAATCAAAGAGTGCACAAAGTGTAACAAAGATAAGTACTTTTCACATCGGAATAAAGACAAGGAAAGAATGGCAGTATTTATATCGCTCAAATAATGTTAAATAGAAAATTACAATCCACAACTTACAATAAAATTACAATACCCAAGCTCTAAATTACCTGTCCGTACTGACGCAAGCGAATAATTTGTATTTTGAAATTGTAATTTGTATATTTTTTGTACATTTGGGATTTGTAGCTTGTAATTTTTTGTAGTAATGTTATCTCGTTACATCGTTATCTCGTCATAAGAATGGAATTCATCATCTATTTTATCGTCACCATCATCCGGATCCTGAAATACGCGATCCTTATCCGCATACTGATGTCCTGGATCAAACCGGGAGTTTCAGGGCGTTTCACCCAAATATTGAACGAAATCACTGAGCCAGTACTTCGCATCTTCAGAAACCTGCTTCCCCGCACAGGAATGATGGATTTTTCGCCCATCCTAGCCTTTTTCGCACTGGATTTCGCCCAAATCGGCATCATCGCCCTCTTGTCTAGCCTTTGAGCGAATCTGAAATGCGAAATGTACAGTATGCACATCGATATTGACTTGTTTAAAAGAAAAACATTGACTTTTTAGTGCAACTTTCGTAAACTGGCAAAGCTTTAACTGAAAAGCGTTTTTTATTAGTTAATCTTAACTATATAAGCAAGAAACTACGTCATAATCAGGCCATTCGAGTTCCTAAAGTCTTGTTGATAGACGGTGAGGAAAAACTGGGAATCATGCCCACCGAAGAGGCTTTAAAACGTGCTCAAGACAATGGAATGGACTTAGTGGAAGTAGCTCCATTAGCGAACCCACCAGTATGTAAGATTATGGATTATGGAAATTACTTATATAGCCTTAAAAAGAAGACTAAAAACGCGAAGAAAGTTAAGAAGACTGAAACGAAAACCATTCGTCTTAGCATTCGAACTGACACACATGATCTGGAAGTTAAAGCCAAGCAAGCAAGAAAGTTCCTGGAGGGTCGAAACCTAATAAAAGTTGTTGTAATCTTCAAGGGAAGAGAGATAACTCATCAGGACCTTGCCATCGATAAAATGAAAACTTTCTATCAGTTGATCGAAGACATATCAACCATTGAACAAGAGCCAAAACGACAAGGCTTCCAGATGACCATGATGCTCAACCCAATTAAATAGTCTCAAGTGCGAGTCTCAGGTGCGAAAATAACATTCACTTGAGACTTGAGACTCACACTCGCACTAAATTAATTTATTAATTTCATAAATATGCCAGGAAAAGCCAGACCAGGTAAGCAAAAATCACTAAGCGCTGCTAAAAAACGTTTTAAGAAAACGGGAAAGGGGCAATTCGCACAGCAAAAAGCTGCTCATAATCACCTGCTTCAGCAAAAGTCTAAAAAGCAGAAGCGCCTAGCTAAACAAACGATTATCACTAGCAAAGCCCACAGCAAGCAATTAAAGAGAATGCTTCCCGGAAAATAATTATTACTACCAACTATTAACTACTAACTAAAGAAAGATGCCGAGAGTAAAAAGAGGAGTTCCCGCTCACAAACGCCACAAGAAGATCCTAAAATTAGCAAAAGGATACCGAGGTAAACGAAAGAATGTATTCAAATTAGCCAAGAATGCAGTCATGAAAGCCGGTATGAATGCTTACCGTGACAGAAGACTCAAGAAACGAACCTTCCATCAGTTATGGATCCTTCGAATCAACGCTGCCTGCCGTGAGCACGACCTAAAATACAGCCGCCTCATCTATGGTTTAGAATTAGCAGGAATCGAAATCAATCGAAAGATGCTATCTGAATTGGCTATTCATGAGCCAGATATATTTAAAGAAATTGTGGAAAAAGCTAAAGCGGCTCTACCCCCAGAAGGTGAAGCTCCAACTTTAAAAAAGACTACTAAGAAAGCTGCTCCAGCAAAATCAGAAGCTAAACCTGACAAAGAAGAGAAAGTTGAAAAGAAGGAAGATAAAAAAGAGGAGGTAGAAGAGGAAGCTGTTGAAGAAGCTAAGGACAAAAAAACGGACAAAGAGTAATTATTTACTCTCTTAATAAGCCCATTACCCTCCTAGGATTTACCTCACAGGCCCGCCTCAGCGGGGTGAGGATAAAGACCACCACAGTGGGTTTTTTCATAAATCTCTAAACTTATATGTGAATTTGAGCTTAAAGCTTTAATTATTGATTGTCCTCCAACCACTTCTTAGCATCAATAGAGGCCATACAACCACTACCAGCCGACGTAATAGCCTGTCGGTACCGATCATCAGCCACATCACCTGCTGCGAATACACCAGGCACGCTAGTCATCGTGAAATCTTTTAGAAGAACAAAGCCATGCTCATCGAGTTCAATTTGATCTTTATATAAATCAGTTACAGGTATATGCCCAATTGCCAAAAACATACCCTCAATATCAATTTCAGACGTCTCACCTGACTGCGAGTCTTTTAAGCGCAGGCCTGAGACTTTAGCATCACCTAAAACCTCATCAACCATTTTATTAGGCAAAATTTCTATCTTCTCATTACCTTGTGCTCGCTTAAGCATAATGTCAGAAGCGCGAAAATTATCTGTACGATTAATAATATAAACCTTATTTGCAAATTTAGTTAAAAAACTACCTTCTTCCATCGCACTGTCACCTCCACCAATCACTGCCACCGTTTTGTCTCTAAAAAAGAAACCATCGCAAGTCGCACAAGTAGAAACCCCTTTCGCAAATAACCGTTTTTCAGAATCTAAACCAAGCATGCGAGCCTTGGCGCCAGTTGAAATAATAACTGACTTACCAACAAATTCTTCTTCCCCCAAATAGACCTTAAAAGGACGTGTTGAAAAATCTACCTTTGTCACATCACTTGCTTTAAATTCAGCCCCAAATCTCTCGGCCTGTACCTTCATCACTGGCATCAGCTGAGGACCTTGAATGCCATCTTTAAAGCCTGGAAAATTCTCCACTAAAGTAGTGGTCGTCAATTGACCACCTGGTTGCCACCCCTCAAAAACAAGGGTTTTTAAATTGGCCCTGCCTGAATAAATAGCTGCTGTATAACCCGCAGGTCCGGAGCCGATTACAATAACATCATATATATTACTCATAGTTCTTCTTATATTAAAAAATCGCTAACTTATTATAAAGAGTTTTAGACTGAATAACAGTAGTTTTTGCTACACTAAGCCGCTTGCTCCGCAAGCTGCGCCTCTATCTGCGCCTTAACACGCATGGTATTGGTAATCGCACTCCTTTCCATCTCCCCAAGCTTCATCTGAATAAACTTGATAGTGTCCTCAAGGTCAGGAATCATACGGTATTCAAGCGCGTTTACACGACGACGGGTCTTTTCCAACTCATCAGCCAACGCCTCAGCAGATTTTTCAATTTCAGCGAGTTGAATCAGCAGTGGGAAGATATCCTGAAGAGACTGAAGAGACATATCCAACTCCCCACTAGTTTGCAAATAACCATAAGTAATCACCTCCCCTTCCGACTTGAGTTTGAATTGAGGAATACGAACCGACATCACATTCTTGGTTTTTACCTCAAGCTCAGTTTTAGCAGTAGAGTAAAGCAAAGCTCCTTCCACAAACTCTTCAGACATCAGAGATCCGGCTTTGATAAAGTTCTTAAACGCTCCACCTAATTTTTCTTCCACCTCAACTCGCAAACGTTTCGCTTCACGGATAATTTCCATAAATTTCTGCATCAAACCGTCCTGCTTATCTTTAAGCAGTTTATGTCCACGCTTCGCCCCCTTAATCTTCTTTTTAAGACCCAGGAGCTCCATCCGAGTTGGATTTACATTCAGAATCGCCATGAAGTTGTTTAGAAATTAATTAGTTACACTTGAGACCTGTCTGCCGACAGGCAGGCTCGCACTCGCCAAAGGCTCTGAGCAGAGCCGAAGAGCACTTGAGACTATTTAGTCATATATTTTTCAACATGCTCATCCTTCACACGCTTAAGCTCAGCCTTGGGAAGTAATTTAAGAAGCTCCCATCCAATACCAAGTGAATCTTTTAGAATATCACGATCTTCATATTCACCTTGTCGGATATATTTGTCTTCAAAAGTATCCGCAAACTTCATATAAGCCCGATCTGTTTCATCCAGCGCCGCTTCACCTAAGATGACCGCCAATTCACGAACATCTTTACCACGAGCATAAGAAGCATAAAGCTGATTCATCACCCCAGAATGATCTTCCCGAGTTTTCCCCTCACCGATACCCTTATCTTTCAAACGTGAAAGAGATGGAAGTACATCAGCAGGTGGATATACACCCTTTCGGTGAAGTTCACGGGATAATACTAACTGCCCCTCGGTAATGTATCCGGTTAGATCAGGAATTGGATGAGTAATATCATCTTCTGGCATCGTTAGAATTGGAATCTGAGTCACTGAACCTTTCTTACCCTTCACACGACCCGCTCTCTCGTAAATAGTAGCCAAATCGGTATATAGATATCCAGGATAACCACGTCGGCCAGGCACTTCTTTACGAGCCGCAGACACTTCTCGAAGCGCCTCCGCATAGTTCGTCATATCGGTAAGCACCACAAGCACATGCATCTCTTTTTCATAAGCTAGGTATTCAGCGCAAGTGAGTGCAAGTCGAGGGGTAGCAATACGCTCAACCACCGGATCGTCAGCAGTGTTTACAAACAGAACCGCTTTTTCAATCGCGCCGGTCTTTTCAAATTCAGATTGGAAGAATTGAGCCTCTTCAAAGGTCACACCCATCGCTGCAAACACCACCGCAAAGTCAGAACCATCATTTACTTTTGCCTGACGGGCAATCTGAGAAGCAATACGGTTATGAGGAAGTCCGGCGCCGGAGAAAACAGGAAGCTTTTGACCACGTACAAGTGTATTCAAACAATCAATCGTGCTAATCCCTGTTTGAATAAAATCGTTAGGATAGTCACGTGAATAAGGATTGATCGCAGTACCGCTGATCTCCAAACGCTTTTCAGGAATGATTTCAGGCTGTCCATCAATTGGCTTACCTGCCCCATTGAAAACGCGACCCAGCATATCTTCTGATACACCAAGCTTCATTGTTTCACCAAGGAACCGGGCCTTACTACCCTCAGTAACAGCGCCTTGAGAACTTTCAAACATCTGAACCACCGCTTTTCCTTCAGAGGCCTCAAGAACCTTACCAAGACGTGTTCCTTTTTCACCGGGAACAGAAATCTCAACGAGTTCTTCATATTTGACTCCTTCAACACCTTCCACGACCATAAGCGGGCCGGCGATCGATGCAACTGTCTTATATTCTTTCTGCATAACTTTATGAATTAATTAATTATTTAGTTTAAGCTTCAAGTTTCAAGATTCAGTCTCTTTCTTGAGACTCGCACTCGCACCTGAGACTGTAATGATTATTTTTTAAGTGATTGTATTGTACTGGCGACTTCTTTAGCTAAAACTTCAAAAGCTTCCCATTTCCCATCTTCAATTTCTTTAGATTTCACAACTTTTTCCATCACAGGAAGTTTCTTGAATTCATCAAAATCAAAATCTTCTTGCTCCACAATATCCTGAGCAGAATAGTAGATCGTCATAATAATCTTGAGCATCCAGTATTGTTTAGTAAGGGATGTGTAAGCGTCTTCAGCATCAAACGCATTTTGAAACAAGAATTCTTCACGAATAGATTTAGCGGTTTCTAAAACCAATCGCTCCTTTGGACTCAAAGCATCCATACCAACCAATCGAACAATTTCTTCAAGCTTGGCTTCCTCCTGAAGCAATCTCATGGCGTCATTCCGAACGTCAATCGAATCATCCGCAACCTCTTTTTTCCAGTGGCCAGCCACATTCTCATCATACAAAGAATAAGACGAAAGCCAGTTGATCGCGGGAAAGTGCCGTCGCCTTGCAAGATTAGCATCTAACCCCCAAAACACTTTAGTAACGCGAAGCGTATTTTGAGTAACCGGCTCAGAAAGGTCTCCTCCAGGAGGAGAGACCGCTCCAATAACGGTCAGACTTCCTTTTCGATCACCAGAGCCTAAACACTTAACCGCACCAGCCCGTTCATAAAACCCAGCAGTCCGTGAACCAAGATAAGCCGGATAACCCTCTTCACCTGGCATTTCTTCTAAACGACCAGACATCTCACGCATCGCCTCCGCCCAACGGGAAGTGCTATCAGCCATCAAAGCCACATTATAACCCATATCACGGTAATATTCTGCAATGGTCATACCTGTATAAACAGAAGCTTCACGAGCAGCTACAGGCATATTCGATGTATTGGCGATCAAAATCGTCCGCTTCATCAAAGGTTCTCCAGTATTCGGATCTTTAAGTTCAGGAAATTCCATCAATACATCGGTCATTTCGTTTCCACGCTCACCACAACCCACGTACACAATCACCTCAGCATCACAATATTTAGCAACCGTTTGCTGAGTCACTGTTTTTCCGGCTCCGAAAGGCCCAGGAATACAACCTGCTCCACCTTTCGCAAGTGGAAACAAAGTATCCAAAATACGAGTACCCGTAATCAGAGGTTCATTTGGCACCCGTTTTCCACCATCTTTTCGTGGAATACGAATAGGCCACTTTTGAAGCATAGTAATTTTATGATTTTTTCCGTGCTCATCTTCAATAACTGCAACCACATCCTCAACTTTCTTATCACCAGAGTGAATCTCTGTCACCTTTCCGGAAATACCAACGGGAACCATGATTCTATGGTTAATCAAAGTGGTTTCTTGCACTTCACCCAGAACATCCCCTTCGGCTACCGAATCACCGGAGTTGACCACCGGCTTAAAATCCCATTTTCTTTCACGATCAATTCCTGGGACATGAATTCCACGAGCAATAAACGCTCCGGACTCCTTTTCAATCAATTGCAAAGGTCGCTGAATTCCATCATAAAAGTTTTCCAAAAGACCTGGCCCAAGTTCAACTGAAAGAGTTTGACCCGTAAGATAGACTGGCTCTCCAGGGCCGATACCTCCGGTCTCCTCATAAACCTGAATAGAGGCATTGTCACCATCAAGAGAAATTACTTCTCCTAAAAGTCTTTGCTCAGAAACATAAACGATTTCGTTCATCTTAGCCGTAGACATTCCTTTGGCAACCACCAATGGTCCTGAGACTTTAATAATTGTACCTTCTTGTTGAGTTGACATGATTTTTTGAATTAATTATTGAAATTTATAAATAGATAATTAGAAAAATAGAGCAATAACGGATTAAGATAGAATGTCCATTCCGACTGCTTTTTCCACAATTGTCTTTAGCTTTGAAAGTCCATATCCAGTGGTTCCCATATGACTGGGAAGCGGGATAATAGCAGGCAAAGGATCCGCGCTGAGCTTCTTATAGTCTTCAGGCGTAATTTCCTTTGCAAGTTCTTCAAGGATAAAGAGAATTGCGTATTTATTGAGACTTTCTCCATCGACTTCAACCTTTTCTCTTTTAAGAGAATAGACTTGTTCAACGGCCTCTTTGGGGTCGGTAATATAAACAGGTTCGATCCCCACAGCCTTAAAGCCAAGGATAATCTCACGGGGTCCAATGATGGCCATTTTGTACTTATGCATAATTACGATTGGGGAAACGATTGAGAAAACGATTGTTGCATCTATCGTTTATCAATTGTTAGATATTAAGTAAATATTTTCGGGTTTCTTCAGCAGGAAGCTTATTCAGCTTATTGAGTAGTATGGTTCTCAGGATCTGAATATGATTCTCAAATCTCCAGAAGAAGGCAAAAACAGGCTCCGGCCCAAAAGACATTCGGTCTGCTTGCTTCATAAATTGCTCTAAGAGTTCTGACATGTTCTTTTCTAGCAGTATAAGAGTTCCTTCACTGATAAATGCTTCCATTGCTACCACTAAATCATCGCTGTGAAGTTTGGATTCAATAGCCACTTTAGCTTCTTCATAAGTTTTTGCATGACTCTCAACAAATACTTCATTATCCAAATTGCCGCCCGCTAATAAAACAGACCCTAAATACTCTACTGATTTTTCAAGCTCCTTACAGCGAACTAAAGTCTTTACATTTGTGAAATCAATAAGACGTTTCAAGTAAGAAATCGTCAAGGTACTATCCAGCTTTTCAGCAAGTTTAACAGATTCTTCCAGATAGTGTTTATCCACCA
Organism: Patescibacteria group bacterium; assembly: GCA_029260985.1. Classification (GTDB taxonomy): domain Bacteria; phylum Patescibacteriota; class Gracilibacteria; order UM-FILTER-43-11; family UM-FILTER-43-11; genus JAJDCE01. The sequence goes on from JAJDCE010000057.1 coordinate 9,700, forward strand.
AAAGATCTACCGTCTGAGGATCTCCATTGGCCTCAAATTGGCGTGTAACATCTGCAATAGTTTCCGTCATTCCTTCTGTTATCGGTGGAATCGTTCCATCAAGTACAAACTGCTCCCATTGAGCTTCAGAAAGAGAGCCCAAGTCAACAAGAGCGTGCTGCACATCAGCATAACCTCGCTGAGTCAGACGGGCCTTTAAAGAAACCTTTAAATTATGAAAATCAAATTTAAGATTCAGGAAATCAACCACTTCTGTATTAGGCGACATTCGCTTGATTAGTCGTAGCATTTTCTGCACCCCTTTAGACAGAACCACCTGAAATTCATTCACCGTATGGTCCCCCATACAACCAGCAAGAAAGGTAAGATCATTCAGAATACGAAACGCATCATCAGCTGAAGAAGCATCAATCATTCGCTCAACCAAATTAGGCGTCAAAAGACGAGTATTTAGTGCCCTTAGGCGCCCGACGATGTATGCGTAATCAGTAGGTAAATACATATTGTTGATCATATTGTGGATCACCGCTTCGCTTTGTTGATCATATTGTAGCCAACATCAATTTGAGCCACAATTTGACCTACGATTTGATCCACTATTTGAAATTAGGAGAATAGAATTTTAGCCACCTCAAGTTCAGTACTGGGACGAACCACTTTCTGAACTAAATAAGGAAATGATAAATTGATCTCAACTTTTCCGCTCTGTAGAATGAAACCTCCTTTAAAATCATGCGTTTCTTCCTTAACGTGAAAATCAGCATTCGCCTTTTCAATGGCTTCTTCAGTCAGTTTTCGACGATCTGCAGGAACCGTTAACTTACCCTTCTCAGTAGACTGCTTTGCATGTTTAAGCATGTGAGTAACAAGTTTTAAATATTCAGAAGAATCAAGCGTATTGAGCTCTTTTTCCAGCTCTTCATAAGCCTGATCAATCACCTCTCGTTTCTCTTTGAGGGTTTGACTTCGACCCGTCATTTTTGCAAGCGTTTTAGACTTACTGATAATGGATAATGACTGAGCTTCAATCTTAGCTTCAAGCTCTTGCTTTCGTGCTTCAGCTGCAGCCTGAGCCTCTTCTTCGATCTTCTTGATCTCAGTATCAGCCACCTGCTTCATAAAAGCAGCCTTTTTATTCGCCTCGTCTGAGATTTTTTGGAGTATGTCGTTAAGAGCCATTTTATTAATTGATTATTATATTATGATTCACCTTTATCTGACCTAAAGCCTAAGACTTAAGACTTACGACTTAAAACTTAAGACTTTTTTTAAATGAATCTATTAGATAGCGAATACAACCAAAGCGCTAACAAGGAATCCAAGTACCGCATAGGTTTCTACCATCGCAGAAAGCACCATTGCTTTACCCATGTCTCCTGGGTTCTTAGCGATCATTCCACATCCGGCAGCAGATACTTTACCCTGGTACGCACCAGAAAAGTAACCCGCTAAACCAACAGGAACACCAGCGAAAAAGATCTTTGCACCTTCAGCAACAGTTAAATCAACTGGCTCACCGCCCAAAAGACCAGTGAACATAAGAATAAGGAAAGCCACTAGGAACCCATAAATACCCTGGGTCGCAGGAAGCGCTTCCAAAATAAGAACTTTACCAAATAATTCAGGTTTTTCAGCTACCACACCGGCACCTGCTTGACCAGCATAAGATACACCGATGGATGAACCTGCTCCGGCAAATGCAACTGCAAACGCAGCACCAGCAACGGCCAAAGCCAGACCCCATAAACTTGGATTTGTTACTACTTCTTCCATAATAGATAAAAATTAAGAATTAAGAATTTAAATGTTTAAATATAAAAATGAAAAATTGAATCAGAAATGCAAAATAAATTAGTCCTTCAGTCGAACATACTTCGAATCCCGTTTTAATGGCTGAAACGCCTGCCCCCCTCCTTCCATAAATTTAGTAAAGAATTCCACAAACTGAAGACGACCGGAGTGAATGAATGCGCCTAGTGCATTAATACCGATATTAAAAATATGACCAACAACCAAAACGATAAGCGCCAAGATTATACCGATAAAAGGAATTCCATTCACCATTCCAGCAATCGTATTCACAGCTAAACCGATTATACTTGTAGCGAGTCCTAACGCCAGAAGACGAGAGTAAGAAAGGACATCGCTAAGATAACCGACTAAACCGTAAAGACCAAGAACGCCTGAAAGGAACTTAAGGACAATATTCTTTTTATCACGACCCTGAGTCAACACAATTCCTGCTAAACCTATATAAAGTAATATATTAACAATTCCTCCTAATGACTCCGGCAATACTTTTGCCGCAACCAAAATGGCAAAACCGATAATAGTAAGGAGATAAACCCAAGGAAATTGATCAATGAGTGCATCTTTCTTACTTCCTCGTTTAAACTTCCAAATAAAATTCATATAAACCCCAACGAGCACCTGAATAAAACCAAGCGCTAAAGAAAGAATCAATACATTGAGCGGATTTTTAATCGCACTGATTTTTTGACCAATAAATACCGTTTCACCTGCATCATTAACTGTGGTAAGCCAGGCTGGCACTTGCTCCGGTGCCAAACTAGCCCATCCTCCGAATAACGTACCTAAAATAAAGGTAGAAATACCTGCATACATCAAAAGCTTAAGCATCCCCTGGGACTCTTTAGGAATTCTTAAATACCGCAGTACAACAAACATAATTGCAAACATCAAAAGCCCGTAAACAGCATCGGTTAACGCCAGACCATAGAAGGCGATAAAGAAAACAGCCAAATACGGAGTTGGATCAAGCTCATTAGGCAGTGGAAGACCATAAATACCCGTCACCTCCTGAAAAGGCTTCATAACCCCCTTATTCATTAAAAGAACAGGAGCATCTTCATCTTCTTTAGGTTCTGTTTCTTCAAGCACAAAGCGTTGAGTTGTTTTTTCCAAATCCTTCCGAAGCGTATCCATCGATTCTTTTGGCATCCACCCTTCAATCAAAACCGTAGATTCAGTAGCTGCAAAGTGTTTTCGGGCCATTTTTTGCTGCAATCTCCAATTATAATAATCGTAAGCAGTTCGTAACTCTTTTAACTCTTTCGAGAAGTCCTTAGCCACCTTATCAAGCTGACCCTGGCGAACATTGATTTGCTCTAGTCGAGATACCAGACGTTTTAATTCATCCTCTACACTCGAATCAAATAAAGGCATTTCTATTAGCTCAGCCTTGTAGGTAGAAAGAGTTGCATTCACATCGTTAAATACCGACTTATCAACCACAATTTGAACAAACATCTTATCTTCGAAACGACTCTCCTTTCCAAGGGCAACAAGCTCAGAAAGCTTTGAAACCTCTTCTTTAAATGAATTCCACTCCTTAAAAGGCACAGCCACGAACATCAGCATAGAAGATGCAGATTCATAACCTCCGGAAAGTGAAAAACGAAGATGTTTCCATGGGCCTAATTTTTCCTGGATTACGTGAATAGACTTGATCTCATTTCGTAAACTCACCATTTCCTCCTCCATTGTACGGCATCGTTCCACCATATCGGGATATTGGTAACTTTCAGCAACCTCTTTGAGCTTTTCATAACCAATTTTAAAAGTATCTCCATCAACCATTGCCTGAAGACCTTTCTTTTTTGCTTCAAATTTAGACAAAAACTGAACCGCAAAATCAAGCTCAGCAACTCGAAACTCAAGCTCATGACTTTCGTCATCCAGCTCCATTTTCGTCAAACCCTCCATTGATTCTTCCACATCCGTCACCTGAAGCACTCCTTTTTCCTGCAAAAACGCCAAAACCTTTGGCTTATCGCCATGGTGTACCAATAAACTGACTTTTTGCATAGGCACAACTGCCATAGGATCAGGAAGGCTAGATGATAATATTTAGGTTTTATGAAGCCGTTGTATCGAAAAGTGCCTGAAAATTATCATGGACAAATTTCTTAGCTTTAGTGATTTGAACTTTCCCCGTCTCAATTGCATCCCGTCTTCGATTATCAGCTTCCACCAAAATGGTTTTATACTCCTCCTTACCCTTCTCTTTAGATTGCTGAAAACGCTCCATTCCAGCTTCTTTGACAGTCTGCTCAGTATCAAGAACAAGCTGATCAGCCGATTCACTTGCAGCAGCAATTCGCTGATTGTTTTCCTTTTCAACTTGCTGAAGCATTTTAGAAGCTTCGTCCTCTTGCTGACGGACACGGACAATTAGGTTATCATGTTCACTCATGTTCTACTCTATGTTTATTTATAAAGCGGGAGGTATTTTAGTCAGGGTGTCAATAAAAGTCAATGGTATAAGGGATTGTCAAATTTTAAATTTATGACATTGAAATAAATTGAACTTAACAGACTAAATATCTCTTATTAAGAGGTTCCATTATTAAGCGATTTGAGAAAATTGTACACCTCAAATATAATAAATCTGTTCCAACTTAATATCAGTCACCCCTACTCTCCGAAAACACCATTTGTTCTTCCAAATTCACAACAATCATTAAAGACACTTTGACTAAAATATATTTTAATATAATAA
>JAJDCE010000058.1 GCA_029260985.1 Patescibacteria group bacterium
TAGCGGAATTCCGTATAATCCATTACATTTCCGGGGCCGGTCAATTCGATTCGTCCCCAACTGTTCCAATGGGGAGTTGTGTTACCCGCATTATTATTTGTATCTCCACCTGCCGTGTCGTCATCAGCCTCAGTAAACACAATCGGCGCACCGGCTGTCCCACGAGCGTCAAGGGTGCCGTTGACAAAAAGGTCGTAAGGATAATCCCCGAACTTGACTACCTGTCCGGCACCGACCGTCAGTGTTACGCCTGTCTCTACCGTTGTATCACCCTGCAGCCAGTAGACTATGTCAGAATCATCCCAGAAGCTGTTTGCCGTAATTGTTCCGCCATCGACCTGAAGACCATTAATCGGGTTGCCGCTCACCGTTACACCGCTGATGGCTGGGTTGGAGTTCATGTCCATACTGACCGCAGCGCTGCCATTGTTAGTGTATGTATTGTTTGTCAATATGGGATTGCTGTTTGCAATGCGTACACCATCACTAACTGAGTTGCTGATGGTACTGTTCGTTAATGTCAACCCGCCTCCGTTGACAGTTAATTGCCCGGTTGACGAATATCCTCCGTAGCGGACTTCCGTATAATCCATTACATTTCCGGGGCCGGTCAATTCGATTCGTCCCCAATCTCCCCAAGCAGGGGATGACGCTTCACCATTGTTATTCGTATCACCTCCGGCAGTATCATCATCTCTTTCAGTAAAAACAATCGGCGCTCCCGCTGTCCCGCGAGCGTCAAGGGTGCCGTTTACAAACAGGTCGTAATGATAATCCCCGAACTTGACTACCTGTCCGGCACCAACCGTCAGTATTACGTCTGCCGCTACCGTTGTATCACTCTGCAGCCAATAGACTATGTCAGAATCATCCCAGAAGGCGTCTGCCGAAATTATACCGCCATCAAGCTGAAGACCATTAATCGGGTTTCCGCTTACCGTTACACCGCTGATGGCAGGGTTGGAGTTCATGTCCATACTTATCGCTGCGCTGCCATTGTTCGTGTATGTATTATTTGTCAATATGGGGTTGCTGTTTGCAATGCGTACACCATCACTGACTGAGTTGCGGCTGGTGCTGTTCGTTAATGTCAACTCGCCTCCGTTAACAGTTACTTGTCCGGTTGACGAATATCCCCCGTAGCGGAATTCCGCATAATTTATTACATTCCCTGGGCCGGTCATTTCGATTCGCCCCCAACTGTTCCAATGGGGAGTTGTGGTACCCGCATTATTGTTTGTGTCACCTCCTGCCGTATCGTCATCAGCCTCAGTAAAAACAATCGGAGCACCGGCTGTCCCCTGAGCATCAAGGGTGCCGTTGACAAACAGGTCGTGATCGTAATTCCTGAACTTGATCACCTGACCCGCACCGACCGTCAGTGTTACGCCTGTCCCTACAGCTATATCATTCTGCAGCCAGTAAACTATGTCAGAATCATCCCAGAAGCCGTCAGCCGTCATTGTGCCGCCGTCAACCTGAAGACCGTTAACTGCGTTGTTGCTGAATGTTACCCCGCTTATGGAAGGATTGGAGCCCAGGTCCATGCTGATTGCAGCCCACGTATTATCATGATAGTTGATGTCGGTCAGGACCGGGTCGCTGTTCTGAATCCTGACAGCATAAGTTGATGAATACTGAATCGTGCTGTTCGTCATGGTAAGACTTCCGCCGTTTACCCAAACCTGTCCTAATGAATTATATCCGCCGTAACGTACATCGATATAATCCATTGTGCCTGTGCTTCCTGCTGCCAATTCTATGCGTTTCCAGTTCCCCCGGCTGGGCAGTGAAAGTCCGCCATCACCGTTAGTGTCCCCGCCCGCATCATCTCGTATTTCAGTAAAGACGATATTATTGACTGCCGTCCCCTGTGCATCCAGCGTACCTTCTACACGAAAGTCATTGTAGTAATGAATGAATTTAATAACAGCCCCCGGCTGGATCGTGAGAGTTGACCCGGCAGGTACGCGGACATTATCGGTTATTCTCTGAACATCACCGTTCAGCCATACTGTCCCGTGAGGTATATCGCCGCTCCAGTCATTAACGGCGCTCCATGAAAGGCCCGGACAGCCGATTACCGCTATGCATATAATAATTACAGAGAGAAATATCCTGTATGCAAATTTATTATCTTTCATTTTAATACCTCCCCTGCCCTGTTAAAAATATATACGGGCATGGCTTTTTCCATCTCGTTTATTTTCATAATGTAAGCCTCATAATTGACAAACTAACAGCCTGATATATACTGCGCTGACGACGCATCGTAGTGATAGCAGTTCGCAGCCCAGTAATCGATAAGATCCAGCAATTCAAAATCATCCAGACTTCCCGCTGCCCAGTCATCTATAGCACCAAGCAATTCAAAGTCGCCTATTGTCCAGTCCTGGTTTGAATCATGGGAATGGAAAATATTGCAGTCGCCAAAGTCATCATCTACTATTCCATTACAATCATTATCTTTCTCGTCACATATTTCAGGTTTACCCGGGAAACGATCAAAATCATTATCGTCACAATCAATCTGCCCGCATTCTCCACCTTCGACAGCATATGTATCATTATCATTGTCAGTACAAAGGGCAGGCGGTTGAGTTGTCGCATATTTAAGACTGCCCTTCGTTGTATTGAAGTAGCTTATATGCACATGATTTGAGCTACCACCTGCATCTATATCATTAAAAAGACCGGTATAACCACTGCTGTCCACGATTTCCGTCTCCCAGGAACCAGATCTCTTGGTAGCATATTTCAGCGCCTGCTGGCTGCTGTAGCTTACATGTAAGCGTCCGTCGCTAGCTTTTGTCATGGAATGATACCTGTCTACTTTACTGTCAATTTGCTCATTCTTAATACCGCCATATGAA
>JAJDCE010000059.1 GCA_029260985.1 Patescibacteria group bacterium
GGCAGCTTCATTGCTAATATCACCCATTGCAGCATCGTAAGCCTCCGTCCTTGCTTCCCATTCCGCATCGCACGGATTTCCTTCCCAGGCGTTATACATACACTCATTCAACGCGTCCTGAAAGGCACGTCTTGCTATCCAATAGGTATCTGAAATGGCTTCCATTTTGGCGCGAAGCTCTGCACCTACCTGCGCTCTGAAAGATTCAATCGTATCGCAGTCAGCTTGAGAAACATCAACTTCCGGCACTTCCGGTACCGATGTATTGCAAGCGGTTAAAGTAAATCAGGCAAATAATAAAACAAGAACATGTTTCATGATTAATAAGATTACATTGAGTCGAGTATATCATAATTTTGAGCCCAATTAGCCGTCTATTTATTCCGTTTTCTCTCAAGCTCACTGAGGTACCTTTTTCTTAGACGTACGCTTTTAGGAGTGATTTCAACGTATTCATCTGAGCCTATATATTCAATGGCTTTTTCGAGTGTCATTGGAATCATAGAGATTAAATTCATAGCTTCATCAGACCCTGAGGCTCGTACATTGGTGAGCTTTTTATTTTTTAGCGGGTTGACCACAATGTCGGTACCCTGGTTGTGCTCCCCAATCACCATTCCCTCATAAACTTCGGTCGCTGGCCCCACAAAAAGAGGGCCTCGCTCCTGAAGCTTCCAAAGTGAATAGGCCATAGTCGACCCGGTTTCGCCGGAAATCATGGAGCCGACACTTCGCTTTTCGATGTCCCCCATGAACGGCTCAAAACGGCTAAAAGAGTGATACAAAGTTCCCTCGCCACTGGTCATGACCAGGAACTGTCCGCGGAATCCAAGAAGCCCACGAGTGGGTACGTCGAGCTCAATCAGGGTATTCCCGTTTTCAGACTTCATATTCGTCATAATCCCCTTTCGTTTGCCCAGGGCCTGAATCACGGCTCCAGAAAGTTCATCTGGCACATTGACCACTGCTGCCTCTATCGGCTCATGCTTAACTCCATCAACCTCGCGCATAATCACCTCAGGCTGAGAAATCTGAAGCTCAAATCCTTCCCGGCGCATGGTTTCTATCAAAACAGCAATGTGCATCTCTCCTCGTCCATACACCTTCATGCGATCTCCTCCGCTGAAATCAATTTTAAGACCCACGTTGATCTCAAGCTCTTTCTCCAGGCGTTCACGAATATGACGCCCTGTTACCATCTTCCCTTCGCGTCCGGCAAAAGGTGAATCGTTCACCATAAATTCAATCGCCAATGCAGGCTCATCCACCTTTATAGCGGGCAATGCCTCCAGTCCGGATTCAGATGTAATCGTTTCGCCGACGTAAATATCAGGAATTCCCGCAATCGCTACTATATCTCCTGCAACGGCTTCTTTCGTCTCAATTCTGTCCATCCCCTGAAACGTGTATAGCTGAGATACTTTTCCTTTTCTCTCCACTCCAGTTTCACCAATAACAACAACATTATCATTCACTTTAATGGACCCTTCGTAAACGCGCCCAATCGCCATTCGCCCGAGGAAATTGTCGTAACCCAGTGTAGCAGGCTGCATTCTAAAAGGAATTGAGGCGTCTCCTACGGCTGGCTTTACATGTTCGTAAATAAAATCCAGTAACGGAGTAATGTCTTTTTGCTCATCGCTGAGCTCACGAATAGCAACGCCTGCTTTTGCGTTGGAATACATATAAGGAAAGTCGAGCTGTTCGTCGGAGGCTCCGAGTGTTCCAAAAAGATCGAAAGTAAGATCGACGACTGTGTCCGGGCGAGCCATAGGCTTATCGATTTTATTGATCACCACGAGCACTTTGTGTCCGAGCTCAAGGGATTTGCGAAGGACAAATTTGGTTTGAGGCATCGGCCCTTCGTAAGCGTCCACCACCAACACAACCGCATCTACCGTACGAAGGACGCGCTCAACTTCAGATCCAAAATCCGCATGCCCCGGAGTGTCGACAATATTGAGCTTGGCTCCTTTATAGGTAATGGAAGCGTTTTTTGCGTAAATGGTGATGCCACGCTCCCGCTCCTGATCGTTACTGTCCATGGCACGCTCTTCAAGCCCTTTGTGAGAGTCAAAATGTTCACTTGCCTTAAGAAGGGCGTCTACAAGGGTGGTTTTGCCGTGGTCTACGTGAGCCACTATGGCGATATTTCGGATGTCCATAAATGCATATTAAGCCCGTAGATCCTATAGGAAGTTTTAGGAAATCACAACAGATAGTTGGGAGTTGGGAGTTGGGCGTGAATAAGCTTGCTTTTAATAAGTATTCAGTATAGATTCAATCCACTTGACTAATTATTAATCATATTACAATGCGAAATTTTAATGACAATCGAAGATCAGGTGGAGGGGGAAGATCAGGGGGATTTGGTGGAAGATCAGGGGGAGGTGGAAGATCAGGGGGATTTGGTGGAGGATGGGATCGTGGGGGAGCTAACATGCACCAGGCAACCTGTTCTGATTGTGGCAGAGATTGTGAAGTTCCCTTTAAGCCAACCCGTGGCAAAGATGTTTTCTGCAATAATTGCTTTAAAAGGGATGATGATTCCAGGTCAGGAGGAGGTAATCGGTCGGGTGGTCGGGACAGAGGAGGCCGAGGGAATGACAGAGGATTTGGACGCTCAAATTCTGAAGAAAGACAAATGCATGAAGCCACCTGTGCTGAGTGCAATAGCAAATGTGAAGTTCCGTTTCGTCCTACAGGCGATAAGCCGGTCTTTTGCAGTGATTGCTTTGGTGACAGTAAGGGCAAGAATTTTGGCCCCAGCAAATCTGATTTATCTAGCGAACAGTTCGAAGAATTGAATAAGAAGCTGGATAAGATTTTAAAAGTTTTGGACCTTATTCATCCGAAAAAAATTCATACAATAACAAAGGAGGATTTAGAGGGAGTTAGCGAAAAAAAGAAGGAGGCTAAGCCGGCCAAAAAGAAAACAACGAAGAAGGCTGTAAAGAAGACCCCCGCTAAAAAGGCTGCCAAAAAAACGACCAAGAAAGCACCTGCGAAGAAAAAAACGAAGAAAAGCTAACATTTAGCGCACTTTTGCTAGTCTGCCTTTCACCTTATCAACTACCTCATCAAGTGATATGTTTGATTTGATGAAACAGTTTTCAGCCCCTAACGTCCGTGCTTCCTTTAGTTCATCATCTTGTGCCAGGTTAGTGAGCACTATAATCGGTTGTCTATAGCTTTCCTTCTTAAGCTTTCTCAAAAAACTGAGGCCGCCCATCACCGGCATTAATAAATCAAGCAGAATCAGATCAAATTTTTCGGCTTTACACATGGTTAAGGCCTGAAGGCCGTCATCAGCACATCGAACCTTAAATCCTTCCTCCTTGAGTCTGCCAACTAGGACTTTCGAAAGATAGGCATCATCCTCAACGATTAAAACTGAATTATTACAAGTCATGGCAGTGTTGGTTAGCACTTAATTTGACAATGCTTATTTTTATTCTACGTAAAAACTGACAGAACAAAGCCTTATTCGTATCATATTTTAACCGGAGGAAAAAATCAAATATTTCCATTCGCTATTTTTCCAAATCAAATCACTATGATAAACTATCTCTGAAATTTGCTAACTTTATGTATGACACAATTAAATGCCCAAGATGCGCTCGACCGACTAAAAGAAGGTAATCAACGCTTTGCTGAGGATAAAGCAACTCATCCGAATCAGGATTTAGCTCAGCTTAAAGCCGTTGCGACTACTCAAAAGCCCTTTGCCGTTGTGATTGGCTGCAGTGACTCCCGGGTTATTCCTGAAATTTTATTTGATCAGGGCTTGGGTGATTTGTTTGTGATTCGGGTGGCGGGTAATACGGTTGGCAATGTTTGCATTGGCAGTGTTGAATACGCTGTTGAGCATTTGGGGGTTCGGCTGGTGATGGTACTCGGTCACCAAAATTGTGGGGTGGTTAAAACGGCGGCCAGCGGTGATGATGTTCACCATCATTTGGGCAGCTTGGTGGCCACGACCACCGAAGCGGTGAGGCGAGCCGAAGGAAAACCAGGAGATCTAATCGATAACGCGGTTAAGGAAAATGTAAAACTACTGATGCAAAAACTCGACATCTCGAGCCCCGTCCTTCACAAGGCAAGTGTCGAGAGTGGCCTTAAAATTGTGGGAGGCTACTACAATTTAGATTCAGGGCTTGTAGAGATGATTGATTATTGAGGAGATCGACTGAGCTCACAGATAAGATCCCAATTGTCATCTGAGGCGGAGCGGTTGTAGGATTTTTGACCACATTCCTGGCAAAAATGAATGATCCGGGTGCCTTTTTTCTTATTCATCTCCATTCCTATCGGTTTCATAAATCCCCTGCATTCATTTAACCGATCTCCCGGCACTTCTAAGTCAACATGAAGCGAGAATAAACAGTACGGGCAATGGTTCCGGCAGCTGCCTTCCGGGTGAGGCTTTACATCCATTTTGCATTTAATGCACTTGAAGGACTCGTTGATTTTAATAGGGTTTTTTCTCTTATGCATTCTTTTTGGGACTAAGAACTAGGGACTAAGGACTAGGTAGTTGAACATCATATACCTTATTTCGGCTTAGTCCATAGTCCTGATTTAAAGGTTCCACATTTTTTCCATATATTCCTTTACACACCTATGAGTATTAAAATGAGCTCCAAGTGTGATGGCGTTTTTCATTCGATCTGCCCACTCCCCCTTTTTCTCGTAATAACAATCGATCACCTCCTTTAATGTTATATAAAGTGCATCGGCGTCCATTTTGTCCTGACACGGCATGCAATTGTCATCCGGGTCTTTACCAAAAGCCCATCCGCTTTTCGGGTTTTGACGATAGCCTTCGATCCACCAGCCATCTAAAATAGAGAGATTGAGCGCCCCATTAGCGGCTGCCTTCATTCCACTGGTTCCGCTGGCTTCCATCGGAGGCTGAGGATTATTGAGCCACACGTCTGATCCCTGTACTAAATATTTAGAAATATTCAATTTATAATCGGATGGCACCACCAATTTTATCTGACCCCTTAGAGCCTTACCGATATGCATGAGTTCGTTGGTTATCCCATTGCCGTATTTATCCCCTGCATGATAGGGGCCGGCAAAAATCAACTGGAGCTTTTCAAAGCCCAAAGACCTAAGTTTTTCTAAATCACTAAACAATAGTAACGGCCTTTTGTAGGGTACAAACCGCCTCGCGAATGTGATGGTTAAGGTGTCTTCGTCCAGCAGGTCATCGTCGGTTAATTCGTCTCGGGCTATACAGAAGTATTCGGGATTTCGGTTGATGAAATCAATCAGAGCTCGTTTTCCATTTTTGTGGGCATCAACAACTTCCACATCGGGAATGTCAATCGCCTTAGATAAAACTTCCGGATCAGACCTCCACCCTTTCATATGCTGATCGTAAAGGGTGGCCATCGCGTCTGAGACCCAGCTTTCCAGGTGCACGCCGTTGGTTACATTAAGAAAGCTGAAATTGGGGAACATTTTCTGACAAACCTCCTGGTGTTTAGCGGACACTGAATTAGCTGTCCGACTCATATTCAGGGCTAAGGTGGTCATATTAAGATCGGACTCGCCGGCTATTTTTTTGACATGCCAGGGAACTTTTTGGGATAACACTCTTTCGACCAGCCCGTAATCGAATCGGTCATGCCCGGCCGGCACAGGAGTATGAGTGGTGAATACACATTTTTCTTTTACCGCTTCATCTTTATACTCGTTCTCGTTTAAAATCGAGAAAGAAAGTAGGGCCGCATGACCCTCATTCATATGAAAGGTTTCAAGATCCTGGTAGCCCATGTTCCTGAGGATTCTAACTCCGCCAATTCCGAGTATCGATTCCTGGCAAAGCCTCGTATAGCGATCCAAAGCATATAAATCTTTGGTGATGTCCCTATCCCAACGTTTATTATTCGGCACATTGGTGTCCAGAAAATAAACCGGCACCTCCCCTTTTTCACCTTTGATACGGTATTCCCAAACCCCGATTTCCACCAGGCGATCTTCAATGTGCATTCGGGCAATGGTGTCTAGTTTCTTAAATTTCTCTTCCGGTTTAAACGCAAAATCCGGATCCTCACTGGCGTGGTACATCAGGGTTACACCAACCGCCGGCACACCTAAATCCGCTGCTGACTTCAAAATGTCCGCGGCTAAAACTCCTAATCCCCCTGCATAATTGGGAATATCGGACTGTAAAGCGACTTCCATTGAAAAATAGGCGATTTTTGCTGATTTATTGGGCATTTTTTAGTTTGAGAATTTGAAATGCATGACATCCCCTTCCTGAACTACATATTCCTTACCTTCCTGGCGAAGCTTTCCGGACTCTTTCGCCTGAGCTTCCCCACCAGCCGTTACAAAATCATTGTAACTAATCACATCGGCTTTAATAAACCCTTTTTCAAAGTCTGTATGAATCACTCCTGCGGCCTGGGGAGCTGTGTAGCCCTTTTTTATGGTCCAGGCACGCACTTCTTTTACACCCGCTGTGAAGTACGTCTGAAGACCTAAAAGCTCGTAGGAGGCCCGAATAAAAGCATTGATACCCGATTCTTTGAGGCCTAAATCTTCAAGAAAAACAACAGCCTCTTCAGCGGAAAACCCGACTAGATCTTCTTCAATTTTTGCACATATTGGCACAATTTGCTCGTGCGCTCCCAGATTGAGGTCTGCCTTTGCCTTTTCGGCGTCGAATCCTGCCAATTCATCTTCTTTTAGATTCGCTATGTATATGAATGGTTTATTGGTTAATAAGTGCAGGTCTTTAAGAAATTCCTGGCCGTCTTCATCCAACTCAACATTAATCACCAGCTGTTCACTTTCCAGAGCGGTTTTAACCTTTCTGAGCACCACTGTCTGAGCTGTAAACTCTTTATCACCGGTTTTAGATTTTCTCTCTGATTCAACCAGCCTCTTATTCACAGTATCCAGATCCGCTAAAATAAGTTCTAAATGAATCACGTCCATATCCAGTTTTGGATTTACCCCGCCATGCACGTGAGTGATGTCCGAGTCTTCAAAAAACCGGATCACCTGAGCAATAGCATGACATTCCCGTATGTTATGCAGAAATTGATTCCCCAGCCCTTCACCCTGACTGGCTCCTTTTACCAATCCGGCAATATCAACGAATTCAACAATAGCGGGAATCATCTTTTCCGGCTTAACTAAGCCTTCTAGAACCGCCATGCGATCATCCGGAACCTCTACTACGCCCACATTAGGATCGATGGTGCAGAAGGGGTAATTAGCGGCTTGGGCGCCCTTTGAGCGGGTTAGGGCATTAAAAAGGGTTGATTTACCCACATTCGGAAGCCCTACGATGCCAACTTTTAAGCTCATATTCCATAATTTATATCGGTCAGAGCATACAATTATTCTTTCGTTTCTGAAAGAAAAAACTCGTACAATAATCAATATACAGGCACACCTCCCACTGCCCCCATTGTCTGAACCACTGATTTTCTGGATTAAATGATTTACCTTGATGGATTAGCAAGATGGTCGTCAATAAATCCATCCTGAAAAATCTCAAACATCCTGTACATCAGCGGTTCAGACAATATAATAGGTCCAGCTTGCCTATGTTATTTTGTATATTGGTTATTGTATAACCATACTCCAGGTTTTTCTGAGTTCAGAAACCGTTAGCTGACCGGGGGCAGTGGAACCCTTTTTATCGAGTGGGGCGAACATAATGTCACCCCCTAAATGCGGTGTTAAAACACGACTTAATACGCCTTTTTTACCCATCGCAATCAGAATATGAGGAATGTTTTCGCTCTGAAGTTTTTGAGCCAACAAAATCAGCGATAAAGTGTCATCAAGGGAATTGGCTTTGACGGCGATTTTGACGATATCAGCCTCTTTTTTCCTCATTTCATGTGCTTTTTTCATCAACTCGGACGTGGAGGGAGTTTTTTTGAAATTGTGATAGCTTACTATCAGTTTGGAGTTGGGAGTTGGGAGTTTGGAGTTGGTGGTACCTTTTAAGGGTAGATCGATGTATTTGGCGCCGTATTTGGCGGCCTCTAAAAGCAAGTTTTGAGCTTCTTTGTACGAGCCTTTAAAACGTCCTCCTTCGATAGGCTTCTTGCACACGCAAATTAAAGGAATTGAGGCGTTTTTGATCAGAGCCTTTAGGTCGAGATCTTTAATGTGATCCAGCCAGACTTCGGCTAAGTCGGCTTTTCCTCGCACAATTTTTAATGCCTGGAGGGCTTTTTTCTGTGATGTTTCCCGAATGGGAACCGCTATATTCATTTATGCATTATTACCCTTACAGATTAGCGTATCTGACACGGAGTTTCTGCTAATAAAACTTGACAAAACTTTAATAAGATTTAAAATAGCTAACAGCTATCCTGGCTTCATCAATATTATCGGTGTAAGCTGGATGCTCTTTGTCACCAATGGGGCTAAAAACCCTCATTATATAACCAATGCCTGGCTTACAGGCAAACCGTTTAGGAGGCTCATTATGATTTGGTACTGCCTGGGAATTGCTGTCAGCCTTGGAGTGGTCGCGGCAGTCATTGCCTACAGGAGGTTAACTGGTGCGGTGAGAGGCCTGGCTTTTTCACTTCCCCGCCCAAACCCCCCGGCGCCAAAACCGGAAGATTCGGACGACGCTCTTGATGACCGCTCCGATGAAACTTGGTACCGCTAGGGTTCATACTCTGGTGACTATGCCCCCTGTGCCACGTTGGTGCAGGGGTTTTTTAGTGTATTCTTTTTTTCTGATTTTCTTGTGCTAAAAGGATTCAGGGGTCAACCGCAAAAGACTTGACAAAAATGCAAAAATGCTTTACAATGACTTTCCAATTCTTCTCTCTCATTAGAGAGCAGTGATTGGGTTAGGGCATTTTGTGCCCGTTTCGTGCTCATTAAAATCAGAGGGAAATACTGTGATTATTTAAGTCCAATAAGCAGCCTGTTCCGTCCTTGCTAACGCAATGAAGGATGCAGTTGCTTTTGTGTATTTGTAATCACAAATGCTAATAAAAAATGATGACAATTATCTGTCAGCGTTTAGTACTCATACCAATGGTGGGACCGATTGTGGGACCGATTGTGGGACCAGTTGTTGGACGGTTGTAGGATCCGTGGTTGAGAACTGGAGGCTGACAGATACGAAGTTTTTACATTTGCCCCCGACCCCGTCGGGGTCATTTGAACCCCTAGACGGGGAAAGGAAGGAATCGAAAACATGAACCGAAGAGCGAAACAGGCCTACGGGCCCCCGAACAAGGAGAGAGCCATGAGACACCTGACTGTGGCCACGCTCGTGGCCATCTTCGCCCTCGCGGGCGGCAACGTCCACGCCCAAAGCGTGGATCAGGCCCGGACGGCCGCGGCGTACGTCGCGGCCCGAAAGGCCAACTGCAAGAAGGGCTGCTCCGGCAGCACCTACACCCGCCTCCTCACCGACTACCGCGCCGCAAAGCGCAACTGTCAGACCCGATGGAAGATTACATTGGGCCCTGGCAATGAGATGGAGAAGGCGTGTCTCAAGCGCCTTCGTCCGCCCAAAAAGCTCGCCTCAACGCCGACGCCGCCTCCGACGTTCAACCCGCCGACCACACCGACCGGCAAGCCGAGCAAGTGCAAGGGCGTCAAATGTCCGCGCGGGCACTATTGTAGCCGCCGCAATGGCAAGTGCTACAAGCGGGGGAAAAACCCCTGCAAGGACGTCAACTGCGGAGCGGGAAATATCTGCAAGGTCGTCAAGAACGATGACGGCGAGCGCGTCGCCCAATGCTTCTGCAAGGGCGAAGAGCTCAGGTTCGGTGCAACCTGCACCGACACTTGCAAAAAAACCGTCTTCGCAGCGTACTCCGGCGACTTCTACCAGTGGTGGACCTTCGACGTGAGAAAGCCCGAGAACAAAGACAAGCGACTCACCTGCCCAGCAGGATCTGTCGCCCGCCAGGTCACCGACGATCCCAGGACCCCCGTGGTCTGTGTGTGCGAAAGCGCACCGGACTCCCTCCTCGCCCACGACATGCTCAGCAAGAGCGAAGTCGTCGCCAACAAGTCATGGATCGCCCGCAAAGGCGGCCCTGCTTGTGCGCCGCTCGGCTTCTTCGATCGGATGAAGCGAGGCGGTGGCGGATTCTTTCCGTGGCTGCTGATCATTCTCTTGATCGTCATCATCATCCTGCTCTTCCTGCGCAAGCAGCACTACAAGAAAAAGGAGGCGGAAGCGCACGGCAACGCTATGCGCTGGGAAGCAAAGCTCAAGCGAGCAGGTCTCATCGATGAGCATGGCAACGACATCAAGCCCATGGTCAAATCCGATGATGACGGCGACAACTCCGATGGTGATGGTGATTCCGATGTCGTCCGGATTCCGGACGATGATGATGGCAACGCCGACGACGACAGGGGCTCCTGAGGCCCTTCCTCTGCCGCCAGTCTGGCGGGCTCTGACCCCAAAGACACCTTTCCCGGCGGCTACCGCACCGAGCGACAAGGTGAAATCCAAGCCCCTGACAAGGGCAAGGGTGACACTCTGCAGTTTGACCCAAGTGTTGTCGTCAAACCCCCCTCCCCTTCCGATGATTCGGAAGATTAGCATTTCCCCCCTCTGAGCACACCCCCCGAGACCCCGGTCTCCCGATATCATCGGGATTGACCGGGGTCTTTCACATGTATATTTATTCATCCTGAGTGTTCTTAATGTCATCCTGAACTTGTTTCAGGATCCCCATTTTCATGGTAGACTGAACCACTATTTTGCATATTATAAATATTTGGAGTGAATTAAGAAAAAATGAGAGATTATTTTGTATACATCATGTCTAGCGTCACTAAAACCCTTTATATCGGCGTTACTAACGATATCGAAAGAAGGGTTTTTGAGCATAAACATAAACTCACCAAAGGATTTACTGAAAAACATAGTGTCAATCATTTAGTTTATTATGAAGAATATGATGATATTTGTGACGCTATAGGCAGAGAAAAGCAATTTAAAAACTGGCACAGGCAATGCCCGCCCGTGCCGGATCGGACGGGGAAAGTAAATCTGATTGAAAAAGAAAATCCCTATTGGCAGGATTTATCAAAAGAGTGGATCAATTAATAATCATTTCAGGGATCCTGAAACAAGTTCAGGATGACGGGTGGTGGTGTTCAGGATGACCGTGTGGGATGATGGGGGGTGTGGTGAATAGGTAATGTCACTCTATTCAATCATAAGATTCCTGCTGGAGTTTATCCCGTACTTGATACGGGGCAGGAATGACAATAAGGGGGAGTGACAAAAAAACGCAGAGTGGACTTTCCCCGCCTGAATGGAACGGGCAGGTAGTCCGCGATGCGTTGAATCAAGCCTGTCTGTCCGACAATTGAAGGGTGGGATGACAGGGGGGAGTGGTAAGACAATGGAGGCTAAAATGATAGGGGGAATTCAGTTTAATGAATAATACATAAATCAAGGTATTAGACCTTGACATTTTTAATATTTTGTTATACAATGTGGTACCTAAACATCGTCGATGAACCCTTGTACGTCCTCTTTTCAGAGGTAACGGACAGGGAGTCCTCTCGTGTTTAGATGATCTTTTACAACTTGATTAACAGGTGAAATTGATTCCGCAAATGCGAGTCAATTCACAAAAAAAATGATGACAATTATCTGTCAGCGTTTAGAACTAAATTCCAGTCCCGACACTGTCGGGACGTGGGCCTACCTTTCGCTCCACTCAAGGCGTGGGCCTGCTCCTTCGGAGCGTGGTCAAAGAATTTAGAATTTAGCGCTGACAGATAACGAAGTTTTTACATTTGCCCCGACCCCGTCGGGGTCATTCGAACCCCTAGACGGGGAAAGGAAGGAAAACAGATGAACCTGCAACCGAAAACGGCCATTCTGGCCACCAAGAAGGAGAGAACCATGAAAGCGATCATCGCCCTCATCGTGGCCTCCATGCTCTGCATGGTGGCCAACAGCAACGCGGCTCACGCCGCGTGTGACCAGTCCAAGCTCAACGCTTGGACGAAGAAGCGCATCAAGCAGGCGAAGGCCTGCAAGAAGATCGACAGCCTCACCAAGCGGTGGGGCATGCTGCAGAAGCAGCTCGCGAAAGCGGGTTGCTCCCTCGCCGACGTTGGCCTTCCGGCCGACGCCGCGAACCTTTGCAAAAAGCAGCCCGCCGCCAAGACGACGCCCAAGGCGAAGGCAACCGCCAAGCCCGCCGCGTCGACAACGAATGGTGCAATGCTGTTCAATCAACACAGCTGCAAACTCGCCGTGCCCCTCGAGGCACTCGGTGAGCTCTCGGTCATCCAGAAGCTCTACACCGAGTTCGCCAAGGAAACTGAGAACTCGAGAAACACCCAGGTGAGAGCCATGGGTGAGACCTTCACGAACGGCGCCGAGGCGGCTGCCTTCCTGAGAAGGAAGTATGGCCGCGACAAGGGTCCCAAAAAGAAATGGGAAGCCTTGACCGCATACTGGTACGCCAGTACCCTGGCTTCCCTCGGGAAGCTCGGCTGCAAGCTGACTAACCTGAAACCCCTCACCGCCGACATCGCGAACGAAGCGAAGCTGAAAGCGGATCTCGCCGTCCTGAAAAAGGGTGTCGAGCCACTCAAGGCCAAGATCGTTCCGAAGAAGGCGGAGAAGGATCAAACCAGCGGCGATCTGACGACGTTTGAAGCGCTTCGCAAGAAGCGCAGAAAAACGAAGGCTGAGCGCCAGCGGCTCAAGGAGCTCGGGAAGAGGTACACTTCTGTGACTCGACTCGGCGACTTGTCCGTCAAGCTGGCTTCGGAACTTCTGAA
>JAJDCE010000060.1 GCA_029260985.1 Patescibacteria group bacterium
ATTCACAAGTGAGGGCGGCGTAGAAACACCAGGATTTACCGAAAAACAAAGCCCATGAGCCTGACCGGGCCCATGATACGGATCTTGGCCAATAACCACCACCTTCACCTGATCAAAGGGGCAAAGGTCAAACGCTCGGAATATATCTTTTGGCTGAGGAAAAACCTTTTTGGACATGTATTCCTGACGGACAAAGTCAGTGAGTTCACGAAAATAAGGCTTTTCAAATTCCGTTTTCAAAATAGTTTTCCATGATTCTTCAATTCGAACATCCATAATCGCTTCATTTCGTTAAGGCATTCAGATTATACGAAATGAAGCGAAAAATACAAAACCCAAAATTCAAAACCCCAAAACTAAAAACTCGAACTGCAAACTCACACTTATATGATATAATAGGCACCCTTAGATCTTCCTAATTTATGCTTAATCGAGAACAACAGAAAGCTGTCCTGACAACTGAAGGTCCTATTCGAATAATCGCCGGACCCGGCACAGGTAAAACTCATACGCTATTTGCCAAAATCAGTTACCTCATAAAAGAAAAAGGCGTAAAGCCGGAAAAAATCTTAACGATCGTTACAAGCAATAAAGCGGCTCACACTCTCAATAAAAAACTATTAGACAGCAAGCTTCCAACCATTCAGGCTCTCACCTTTCCAGGCCTTGCCGCAAAAATACTAAGGCGGAATTCAGACAATGAGTTTAAAATTATCACTCAAAAAGAGAGCAGTGATTTGATGGACATGATTTTAAATGCGGATGAAAAAGCTGAAAAAAAGGATGTCCAAATGATCAGGGAGGCAATGAAGCACAAAAGTAAGCGCCTGATCAATAAAGCAAATATCTCAGAGGAAAGACTTCACGAAATTATCACTGAATTCGATGAAGCCTTAGCCGAAAAAAACGGCCTGGACCATGCAGGATTACTCACGTCACTTCTGGAACTTTGGAGCGACAAACCAGTCACAGCAATCGCCTGTCAGAATTTATATCAATATATATTGGTAGATAATTACCATGATTTAAGCGCTATTCAGATCGAAATCGTGACAAGGCTTTCTAAAACGCACGAAAATCTTTGTGTCGTAGGCGATCCGGATCAGACAATTTGCTCTTTCCGGGGCGCAAAAACCGATACTATGTCCTTCTTTGAAAGGCAGTTCCCGAATGCAAAATCAATTGCATTGACCAAAAATTATCGAAACTCAGATCAGATACTAAAAGGGGTTGAAGCCTTGATATCAAATAATGTAGGCCGCCTTAAAAAACCCATTATTTCAACATGCCAATCCAATGAAAAAATTAGCCTCCACAAAGCCAGCAACGAAGAGGATCAACACCACCTGATTAGCTCAATCGTTGCTGAGCAATTAAAAACCCATAAACCAAATGAAATTGCCGTTATTACAAGGGGCAATTCTGAATTAAAACAAATCCAGGAGTTTCTATTAAAAAGAGGTTACCCTTGCCAGTCCTCTTTATCCGACAGCTTTTGGGGCAAGCAGGAAATTATCGACTTCCTCGATGGAATTGAATCTCTGAGCCATTGGACTAACATCCGTAATGACCAAAAGTTCAGCCACTGGATCGCGGAAAAAATCCAAAAATTCATTAAAGCTCATCAATTCAGCGAAGCAGCAATCAGCAACCTCAATCAACTGGTTAACTGCGCAAAAATGCACGACCATCTACCCACCACACAAGCACTGGGGATCTTTCTGGATGAAAGCAGAACTTACCACGATGCAGACAACTTAATATTCGAGAATAAAATCAGCATAATCGATTATCAATCCGTTAGAGGTCTTGAATTTCCAGTGGTCATCGTCACTGATTTAGATGAGGATAAATTACCGCATAATAAACTAAAAAACGAACCCTACTGGCTCGCAGAAGAAAGAAGGCTTTTGTACGTTGGCATGACCCGAGCCCGGGAATCCGTCCATTTAATCACTCAAACGTCGCCTTCAAGATTTTTAAGAGAAATCAGTGAAGAAAACATGAAAAGGTCAGAACTGTCCAGAGTCACAATTTCTGAAATCAATGAAGTTGAAACTGTAAAATCCCAGATGGAACTTTTTTAAAACCTTAACCTGTAGATATCAATGTACAAATCAGTTTCCGACTTTATCACATACCAGCTTTTTCACCTACAAGCCGAAACGCAATTGGCTGATGCGGTAAATTTCTTCTTTTATGACGTCTTAAAAATACTCTTCCTGATTTTTGCTGTAGTTACAATCATTAATTTCATTCGCACATTTTTTGAACCAAAGCGGATTAAAGAAAAAATCGGAAAACTTCCATGTGGCATTGGAAATGTGGCCGCAGCCACCTTTGGCGCTATAACTCCGTTTTGCTCCTGCTCTTCAGTTCCGTTATTCGTCGGTTTTATAGAAACGCGTATACCTATAGGTATTGCTTTTTCATTTCTAATCACTTCGCCACTCGTCAACGAAGTTGCCTTTGTGATTATGGGAGGACTTTTCGGATGGAAACTAGCTTTTTTATACGCATTAGCCGGCATCACACTTGGAGTTATCGGAGGTTTGGTTATCGGAATGTTAAAAATGGAAAAAGAAATCATTTTGGAAAGCAGTGAAGATAAACAAAGCGAAAACTATATGCCTAAAACTTTCCATGGCAAAATTAAATTCGCCTTACGAATCGGCGCAAGGACATTTAAAAAATTACTGCCTTACGTTGTTGTCGGCGTGGGAATAGGCGCAATAATACATGGCTATGTGCCTCAGGAATTTTTTGTAAACACAGTCGGACGTTATGAAATCTTATCAGTCCCGATTGCAGCTCTGATCGGCATTCCGATTTACGCAGGATGTTCAACATTAGTCCCGCTAATTTTCTCAATAACAGCTAATGGAGTTCCACTTGGCACCTCGCTTGCTCTTATGATGGCTATGGCAGGACTATCTCTTCCTGAAGGAATAATATTAAAAAGAGTTATGACATTCAAACTGCTAGCTACATTTTTCGGGCTTGTGGCTATCGGGATTATTGCAATCGGATATCTATTTAATACCATTAGTTAATTAAATATCTTACTTGCCAGCCACACAAAATTTTCAGCCAAGCGCAATATCCAAAAACATCATTAATACAAAGCCAATCATTACACCAAATGTGGCCTGTTTAGCGAAACCTTTTCTATGGGATTCGGGAATAATTTCATCACTGACCACAAAAAGCATCGCGCCAGCCGCAAAGGCAAGTCCCCAAGGTAAAATCGCCTGAGAAACAGAAACAATTCCAATGCCAAGAAGTCCTCCGATAGGTTCTACCAAACCGGTAAGTAATGCGATCCAGATAGATTTACGGACTGAATATTTATGGGTCACCAAGCCTAGTGCAACCACAAGTCCTTCGGGAATATTCTGAAGTCCAATTCCAATCGCAAGAGTCATTCCATTAGCGACATCACCACCCCCAAAACCCACTCCAACCGCCAACCCTTCAGGAAAGTTATGAAGCGTAATCGCTATGATAAAAAGCCACAACCGCTTTAATTTATGCGAATCAATTCCATGATGCCCGGAAATAAAATGATCATGAGGTAAATAGGTATCACTCAAGTGTAAAAATAGTCCTCCCAACAAAATCCCCACCACCATCACTCCTGCAGGAAGCCAGGGGCCTGAATAAATTCCTTCAGCCGCCTCTACGCCAGGGATAATCAGCGAAAAAGAAGTAGCCGCCAGCATTACACCAGCCCCAAACCCCATCAGAATATCAACAAATTTATCAGAAAATTTACGGGTAAAAAGAATAGGCAAAGCACCAATCCCGGTTGCCAAACCTGCCAGCAAACTGGCAATAAAACCAACCATCACAACAGATGTGCCCACTGGGATGAGGTCTGCAATATTCATATTAACAAAAAAATAACCCAGTTAATTACAATGCGCAATGTAATTATTATTTGTTATCTTGCTTTTTTCTCAGTCTTTTTCTAAACTCTGTTCGGAGAGTTGGCAGAGTGGTCGAATGCGGCAGTCTTGAAAACTGTTGGGCCAGCAATGGTCCCGAGGGTTCGAATCCCTCACTCTCCGCCATTCATTCTTAAGGAGGAAAAGCGGGATAATAATCATAAAGGACTCGCAATCTTTCTAATCGCATTGTGAGTCACTTGTGTATAAATTTGGGTTGTCCGAATATTACTATGCCCCAAGAGTGACTGCACATAACGTATGTCAGTTCCATTTTCTAAAAGATGGGTCGCAAAACTGTGGCGGAGAGAATGAAAAGTAGCATCCTTAGTAATTCCTGCTTTTGTTTTCGCCCTGCTAAAAATTTTACCAGCGGTTCTTGTTGTCAGCTTACCACCTCGCTCACTTTCAAATAAATAATCATTCGGCCCTTTATTAAGAACAATCAACTGCAAATCATCCATCAGCTTCTCGGGAACAATAGATATCCTATCCTTTTTACCCTTCGCCTCTTTGATGTGCATAGTCTGCTCAGCAAACAATATATCTTTCATCTTCAAGCCTATCACTTCACTTATCCGTAAGCCCGCACCATACGCCAATGCCACCAGCAAGCGATGCTTCGGATTTGCAATGCAATCCAATATCCTCAAAATCTCCTCCCTGGTCAGCACTACTGGTAATTTTTGACTTCGCTTCGCAAATTTAATGTCCAACTTAAAGGGATTTCTGACTGTTTGATAATAGTAAAACCTAATCGCATTCAAATATACATTCACCGTTTGGGATGAATACCCTCTTTCCTGCTTCATAAGTAAGAATCTTTTTATCATATTCTCATCAGGCCTATCAAAACCTGACCTAATCCACTCAAAATACTCCCGCAAACAGGAGATATAATTCTTAACTGTTTTCGGGCTATAATTTCTCCGCCGCAACTCGTTTCTGGTCCGTGTTAATTCTTGTTGCATCATACTAAATACTGTTAATTAAAATAAATTCAAGAGAGCTTGTTATTGTACCAACATTTCGTATAACACACAAGATTTGGTATGATATACACCCAACACGTCCGACAGAAACGAGTTACGAAAAATTAGTGGGAAAGGCGACTCTAAGTGATTCGCATCGCATAGCTTTTGTAGAGCTATACGAAAAGAATACAGTTTTTATATATAAAGGTATTTATAGTATACGTAGTATACATATAAATATCCTGTTATATATAAAAACCAAGGGTTCAATGTTGGCTT
>JAJDCE010000007.1 GCA_029260985.1 Patescibacteria group bacterium
CCACGCAACAAACACGAACGACGCATTTATGCAGCTGGTGCAAAACAGCGCAGTTCTGGGGCCGGAGGTCCGGTTGCTTCTGCGAAGCGTTCGTCGTCACAAAAATCGCCGCGCGTGTCGCGCCGTTCTTCTGGGAAGAAAAAATGGAGAAAGCTGGGGTCTGCCGAGCGGTTTGGGTTTGTCTTTTTGTTTGTGTTTTGGTTATTAATGCTTCCGAATGCGGCTTACTTGTTTACGATCCCTCGGCATTTAGTGAATTATTGTGCAGCTTTTGATAAATACAGAGTTTGTCATGAGGGAACTTCCTGGATGGTACTGTTTTTTGTGTTTTATTCCCTTCTTGGGGTTCCGACTTTTTATTATGCTTTGAAAAAAATGTCAGAATTATTCAGTCGTATTTTTTCTAAATTGTCAGCGTTTTTACTTCCAGCAATTGCCATTCCACTTACTTCAATCGCGCTCATGTTTGGACTTCTTTCTCGTTTTAATAGTTGGGATGTTCTAAAATCACCATCTGTTTTGGTTAATACTGCTCTTTCCTATTTTTTAGACTTCACTTTATTTTTCAATTTTTTCATATTTACGGTAATCTTGTACTTAGTGTATTACGGTTTTGATTGGTTTATATGGAAAGTGATAAAAAAATGACAAGAGTTCATCTCACAATCAGCGGTCAGGTTCAAGGAGTGTTTTTCCGTGCTCATGCTCAGGAGAAGGCGACTGATATGGGGGTGTTTGGCTGGGTGGCGAATGAAGCAGATGGAACGGTTTCAGTGGTCGCTGAAGGGCCATCTAATAAAATAAATGATTTTACAGACTGGTGCCATAGCGGCCCCTCAACTTGTCAGGTTAAAAAGGTGAAAGTTGAAAAGATTCCGTATATGGCTGAGTTCGCAGATTTTTCTATCCGTTATTAATCAGTTTGGAGTTCGGAGTCAGGAGTTCGGAGTCCAATATGATTCCCCATTATCCAAACTAAAGAAATATGTCAAAAAACAAGTACCCCATTTTAGTCAGCATTCCACACGGCTCACCCTTTGTGCCGGCAGATCTTAGGCGCATGATGGGGCTTAGTGATTTTCAGATTAAAAAGCAAACGGATCCTTTTACGGATATTATTTTTGATGTGCCGAATGCCCATGTGGTTAAGGGAAGGATTTCTCGGTTAGTGGTGGATTTAAACCGAGCCCCTGATGACATTGAAATGGAACATGAGCTTTCGAATCGAGGGGTTGTGGTGAGTGTCGATATTGATGGGAATCCTATCTATAAGTCACCTCCTTCAATTGAAGCCATTTCGGATAGAGTGAAAAAGTATCATTATGCTTTTCACGAGAAAATAGAGGAGTTTAAATCAAAAACCCGTTTTTTAATTGACGGGCATTCCATGCGTTCAGTGACTCCTTCAACTAAGCCAGATATGGGTCGAGAGCGAGCTGATATTGTGCTTGGGAATCGTCATTACACAACATGCTCAAGGCTGATGACACGGCACATTATGAAGTACTTTGAAGACAGAGGGTTTAAGGTTAATGTTAATGATCCTTTTACGGGGCGCTATATTATCGGTTATCATTGTTCCCGAAATACCTTTCCGGGAATTCAGATTGAGGTGAATGAAAGGCTGTTTATGAATACCAAAACTTATCGACCCCATAAAAAGAAGGTCGATTTCTTCAGACAGGTTATGTCCGATTTGGTCGAATACATTTACTACGAAATTGCTCGAGAAGATGTAGCTCTGAAGAAGGGGCAAATCTCGCAGAGCAAGCTCTTCTAAATTCTTAATTTCTAATGACTAATATCTAATTAGGAATTGAGGAAATTATCCAAGTCGTAGGATTGAACCGTGATGTCCCAGGGTCGGCTTTTTAGACCATCAATTAAGTAGGTTCCGGTATCAAATTCTTTCCCATCAAATACTTTATCTTTGATGAAATTGTATTTCTGTAACAACTTGGCGCTGGTTTGGGTTTTGCTTTTGAACTATTTATTATGAAGAACATAATATACGTAGCATTCCGCAAAGTCTTCGAAAGGATCACTGAGGCCGTAGCCTGAGACAAAGTCTAAATTGCTGGCATCTCTTTTACGGGTTTTTTCGTCCGTCCAACTGATACGGTAAAACTCTAAGCTGGGGTCGGTTTCGTAAACTGGTTTTTTCCCGTCGTTAAATTCACTTATCTTTTTTCTTTTCACTTCACTTAAATGTCCAAGGTCAACACTGTGTCCGATTTCGTGAATCAATACGCCATAAAGTTCAGTCTCATCCATATCGACCGCCCTTAAAATAATGAGTGATTTTCCACCAAGTCCACGATGAGCTTTTGGGTTGTAATCGAGTACAAGATTTTTGAGAGTTGATAAGTGGTCGGAGGGTAATTTTGCTAAAACAGATGCAATTTCCTTCTTTCTATCTGGATTTAACAGCGTGTACTGCCTTTCTTCATTTCTTGCTGCAAAGCTCATATGACTAAAGGGCTGCTGGGGGGCATTTTTTCGTACTGTTTTAGCTGCTTCATGATTAATTATGTCATTTTTTGTGACTAAAACAGGTTCCGTTGCAGTTTCTTCTCCGACGGCTTTTACGCCGTACCATAGGCCAAATGACGTAATTTGCAGTGCCAAAAATAAAGAGATGATTTTACGATACATAAGTATAAGTAAGGGATATTCTCTTTTGTTTTTGTCTCTGGTTTTTTTGCTATCCGAAGATAGAATGAAATAGTACCATAATTACTTAATTATGTCAATGATAAAACTCACCTCTTTTTTACGGGTTTTTCAGGGTAGTGTATAATCGAGTTCGACTCACACATTCAAACATGTCAATTGCCCGAAAAATCCTCGAAAATACGTTTGTTCAAGTCTTAGGGAAGCTCATTACGGCTGCTTTATCAATTATTGTCCTTAAGATTATTTCAGGTTATTTGGGGACAGCGGGTTATGGGGATTACACCACCATTTATCAATTTTTAGCCTTTTTTGGAATTATCGCTGACTTTGGTATTTATACTATTACCGTGAAGGAGATGTCCCGGGATGAGACTAAAATACCGGTTATTCTTGGGAATGTGATGGGCTTAAGGTCATTTTTGGCCATTTTAGCCATGTTTTTGGCGGTTCTAACCGTCTTTTTGGTGCCTCGCTATACAGGCACGCTCATTCCCCTAGGGGTTCTTATAGCGGCACTGGCTACTATTCTAACCCTCTTAAACGGCACTATTAGCAGTGTTTTACAGGTTCACTTAAAGATGCAATATGCCACGATCGGTTTAGTGGTGGGTAAAATAGCCTCTGTTTCTTATATGTGGTATGTGGCTTATGTGGCTTTTACAGATAATTTAGTTGGTGGTTTCTATCATCTGCTTTGGGCTGGGGTTCTGGGGAATTTGGTGATGTTTTTAATCACGGGTTATTACGTTCGCCGCTATAGTAAAATCACTTACCGTTTTGATTTTGGGTATTGGAGGAAAGTTTTTATGACTTCGTTGCCATTTGGAGTGGCGCTTATTCTGAATACGATTTACATGCGGCTTGATGTGATTCTGATGACTTTTATTTTACCTCATAGTCAATCACTTCCTAATCCAGAGGCGGATTGTTTAAAACAGCTTTGTTCTGATACAGAAATCGGTCTTTATGGGGTGGCAATGCGCATGCTTGAAATGCTGGTGATTATTCCGATTTATTTCATGAATTCTGTGCTTCCTGTTATGACTCGATATATCGAAGAGCAAAGTCAAAAGATCAGAACTTTAATGCAGTACTCATTTGACTTCTTAATTGCTACGGGTCTGCCGATACTAGTGGGTGGGTTTATTCTTGCTAGACCCATCATTCATTTTATTTCTGATTCTGAGTTTGTTGGTGGAAATGTATTTCAATTTGGTTCTGATATGGCGGTTCGAATCCTGATGTTTGCCATGCTTTTCTCTTTTGTGAATGCCCTTTTCGGATTTACCTTGGTAGTGCTGAATAAGCAGGTAAAGCTGATGTATATCAATGCTGGAGCGGTTGTATTTAATATCATCAGTAATATCTTTGTGATTCCTGTATGGGGATTCAGAGGGGCAGCTGTTACATCAGTCTTTTCAGAGCTGATCATTCTCGTATTTGCTTACTGGACGGCACAGAAATTGCTTGGTTTTCACTTATCTGTTCGTACATTGGTCAGAACGGCTTTTGCAGTGCTCATGATGGGAATAACGGTCTATTTTGGCTATGTTTTTATGGAAGAAGTGTGGTTCGTGTGGCAATTGGCTGTATTGGTGCCTGTTGGAGGTTTGATTTACATCTTCTTCATGTTTAAGACAAAGGCGATTACTCCGGAAATGATGCACTTAATTCGCAAGAAGCCTTAAGTTTTAAGATGTAAGCCATAAGCTGATAAATGGTTATGTATAAACAAGAACTTCAACTCAGGGATAGGGGATTTGAGATGATTGCGGGGGTGGATGAGGCGGGACGAGGCCCTTTGGCGGGACCTGTTGTTGCTGGGGCTATTTTACTTGATCCATTTTACAAGAATTCGGCGATTAATGATTCTAAACAACTTACTGCTATCGAACGGGAGCAGTTATTTGTGGAGCTTAAAAACCGGGCTATTAGCTATGCGGTGGGTGTTGTTGGTTGGAAGCAAATTGATGAAATGGGGATCTCGAATGCTTCGAAACTTGCGATGCGACAGGCGGTTTTGAAGCTTGATCCTGCACCTGATTTTATTCTCTCGGATGCGTTTTCCATTAACACCCCTGGCATTCCTCAAATGGCTGTTATAAAAGGGGATGCGACGGTTTTTTCGATTGCGGCTGCCTCTATTATTGCCAAGGTTTCACGGGATAAGCTAATGGCGAATTATCATAAAAAGTACCCGCAGTATGGATTTAATGAGCATATGGGTTACGGAACAGAGGTTCATCTAAAAATGATCAAGGAACATGGGCCGTGTCCGATTCATCGGATGAGTTTTTCGCCTTTAAATGTTTTTTAGAGTTTTTTGAATTAATGCTATTATATACTAGATATATAATATTGACAAATCACTAAAAAAAGAGTAGTTTTTTGGTAGTTGTCCGGTCATATCCTTACCGGATTGTGCCTGGACTGATCATTATCAATAAGGCCTCTTTTTCTTGTTCGCTCAAATATATGTTTTTTAAAGGATATGTCTGAGTGAACAAGTTTTCTAATTTTTCACAGCTTTCAAGGAGATTCTCATGAAATCCGCAGCTTTTTTTCTGTGTACCTTTCTCATCGCCTGCGGTGGAAACCAGACGTCCGTTTCTGACGACGCTGGCCCCGCCTGCGCCCCTGCTTTGTGCCATCATGGCACCTGCAAAGGCACTGTGTGCGAGTGCGAGACGAATTGGTTCGGCCCGCAATGCAATACTCACTTTGATGTGGCACAATTTGCCGTGTCGAAGACGGTTTGCTCCAGCGAGCCTGCCCGACTCACTTTTAGCAAAAAAGGTGATCTGAAGGGCTTCTATGTTGATATCCCAAAAGGAGCCGTCAACCGATGTGCCATCTTTGTGGCCGGACGCTCCCAAGCATCCAATCTGCCTACCTCGAAGGGTGTCATTCTGACAGCCTACGGACTCACGGTCCACGCGATTGACCTTGAGCTGCCGATTCTAAACGGCAAACTCAACCTTGTCCCCCTCAATGGGACAATAGACCTCTTCTTTTTGGATAAACGAGCTACCCCCCTTTACCTGAACACGGCCCTCAACCGATTTGAACCGGTGCAGGGTTACGAATTCAGGAAAGACGGTGCACTGGTCACAACCAACCATCTTTCGGATTTTTTCCTGGTTGACCACAAGCCGGACTTGATTGCTACCGCACGACAGAGAGCCTCGAAAATGGTCGAATTTAATGTCAGTAAAACCACTGACGAGAATAAGAACAGCCTTGAAATGCTGACCTTCAGAGTCAGTAATGAGTACAGGCCGTTCGCACTTGAAAGATTCGACAAAACACTCGGGACCTTTGAATTGAGCCCGATGGGCGGAAAACAGCTCTTTACAGTGACTGTGACCGATCCCAACGGAAACACCGCCAAGAAAATGATCAACATGGATGTTGACCTGTGTACCGGAGTGCAATGCTCCAAGGCGGAAACCTGCCGGTACCTTGATGGCAAATGTGCCAAAATCGGCGACCTGTGCGATCCTGACCCCTGCTGGGGACATGGCGTCTGCAAGACGGATGGAATCAATGTGGAGTGCACCTGCACCCCGCCATTCTTCGGACAGGTATGCTACTTTAAAAACCCATGTGTTGCCGGTGCTCTCGACTGCAATGGTCGTGGCACCTGCAATCCGCTCAAAGCGGAGTGCGACTGCAGCCCTGGGTGGTACGGCAAGAACTGTGAAGTGCAAGATCTTTGCGACGCAATCGTTTGCCAAAACGCCGGCAAATGTGATGCCGGCAAATGCGCCTGCGATTACGGTTTCCATGGGGATCGATGCCAGTTCCAGAATAACTGCATCGAGCCCTCCTGCTTAAGCGCAAAGAACTGTGAAGTTGCCAAGTGCAACAACCACGGGCTTTGCAGCAAGCTTTCAGGCGCCTGCGCCTGTGAAATTGAACCCGGTGAAACCAAGAGTAAGTACATCGGTGCCAAGTGCGACCAGTGCGCTTCGCACAGGTTTCAAAACTATCCCTCCTGCGACCCTATTCTGCCCTGCAACCTGCAGTGCAAAAATGGGAGTACCTGCACCTATTCCGGCAGCAAGCCGGTCTGCGCATGTCTTCCGGGTTACTCCGGGAACCTGTGTGAAACCAAGGATCTGTGTTACGGGGTCACGTGCCCCGCGCACGCGTCCTGCAATCCCAATGATGGGAAGTGCTCATGCAGTAAGGGATTTTTGGCGCCTAATTGCGACAAGTGCTCGACGGGGTATGTCAATTACCCGTTTTGCTTTGAGGACTTGTGCGCGAAGCTTAAGCCCTGCAAGAACGGCGGAACCTGCACAATGTTACAGGCAAACTTTAAGTGCATCTGTTCGCCCGGGTGGATCGGTGATTTCTGCGAAAAGGGAGATCCCTGCTTCGGAGTCACCTGCCCCACCAATGCTACCTGCAACGGCGGCAAATGCCTCTGCAACCAGGGTTGGCTCCCGCCGAACTGTGATAAGCAGGATCTCTGCTTCAACGTTAGCTGTCCGGCCAACCAGCACTGTGACACCGGAAAATGCTCGTGCAATACGGGCTATGCGGGTGCAAATTGTAATTCATGCGCCCCGGGGTATATCAATTACCCCAACTGCACACTGGACATGTGCAATCCCGACCCGTGCAATGGGCACGGGACCTGCAAAGACGGAGGGTGCACATGTACTGGCGGATGGTCCGGCAAGTACTGTAGTACCCCCCCATAAAAATTAGGAGGCTTTGTTGAAAAGGCCCTGACGTGAAAGTCGGGGTCTTTTCTTATGATTAACGGTGGACTTCATGCCCTATTCCCTTTTCCCTGTCACTACCTGAATCTGCTTTATGAAGTTTTAATTCATAAGTGATGTCACCATAGATCTTTTCCATTCCACTCTGAAGATGATGATCACACTCTTTGCTTTCGAGCTCATGAAGAGGAGCCGCGTTATCAACATGAATAGTCAGATGATTTGCTTCTTCGTCGAAATCAAGCTCCTTTACATGACTGTGCACCAGATGACTGGTGTGAGAGTTTGTAATGGCTTCTGCCAGGGCTTTTACATTGTGATCCATTTTTCTATTTTTCTAATGTGCTAATGTTCTATTTTGGATTTTATCAAATAACCTCTTTGTCATCTAGAGTTTGTTTGTAAGTGGTGGGCGCTATAAGAGTCGAACTTATGACCTTCTGGGTGTAAACCAGACGCTCTAACCAACTGAGCTAAGCGCCCACGAATGCCGAGTGTAAACGAGGTAATGAGTGGCTGTAATTAGCTCATCCTGAGCTCGACTCATGGATCTGCTAAGCGCCCTCCTTAAATTGCCCATAGAGATTATCAAAAAAGCTAGCGGTGTGCAAGATAGTTTTTGTCTTTACAAAAGGGCTAATCTAAATAAAAATAGGGAGGCAAAAAGCGGGGCCATCGTCTAGTGGTTAGGACTTCGGATTCTCATTCCGGCAACAGGGGTTCGATTCCCCTTGGCCCTACCAACCTACTCTCCAATTTTCTATCATGGGTGCAAATTGTTTAAACTCAATTCTGGAGGATGCTTGGGCTGATAATCAGTTCGTTGAATGGTTGGAGGCGGGTATTCGGGCTGCTGAAAGGGGGGAAGTGGTTTCTCATCCAATTGCTTCTACTGTTCAGCAAATGCTTTTAGAAGGGAAAGTGCCCCAATTTAGAAGTGGTGGAAAGCATTATGAAGAACTGACAAGGGCCTATTTTTACACTCAGAGAAGTAGGCTTGAGGAATTGTTTGTGGAAACTTCTTGGTTCAAAAAATAACGCTTTAGTTTTATCAGCGCTGACTTTTTGTTAAAATGAATACAACACTTAAAAAAGATAAATATGTCAGTCGATAAAGATTTAGAAATTATTCAAGAGTTGCCTCCTGCTAAGTTGTGGGGAGATGGTTTTGATGATACCTCTAAGATAAAGCACTTTAAGGGTAAATTCGTGATGACGGATGAGGGTAAGCTTATGGCAAAGTTATTTCCTAAATTGATTTGGGATAGAGTTGAATACTTTCACGATATGGTAGTGATGGAGTTGGGAGTTGAAGACCCGAAGAGTATGGATGTTATGGAAGTTATTGTTGGAGGGGGGAAAATAGAAATTGAGTTTTTTGATGATCATGTAGAGTGTAAACTTTACGGAAAAAGCACTATTTATGGTGACTATGATGCTGAAGCAGTGGATGAGACGGCCTTAAAAATCGAAATTCGTGAGGTGTTTGATCTCGATGAAATACCTGTCTTGATTCATGCAGACGATGAGGAGTAATTTAAGTCTTAAGTCCTAAGTCTTAAGCTTTAAGCTCAATTATTATTGTATTGGTGGGATTGTGTCGGAGTTGGGGCCTAGGTCTGGACCTTCTTCTGTCTGAGATTCTTCGGGTTGGTCGATGGTTGGCTCTGGAGCTGGAGCGGTGGGCTCGGCGGGTGTTTCGGGCTCAGCCACTGCTATTTCTTCAGTTGTCGTTTTTTCTATAATTTCTTCTGCTGGAGGAGTTGGTTCATTTCTACCTTTTTGTTTTAATACCTCTTCCGGATTCGTGGTGATTACTTTATCTTCGGCATAACTGGCTATGACTTGAATGGCGACGTGCTTGAGTCCGGCAAAGAATAGACCTTGTCCGACGGTTGAATTCAGCAGTAAATACTTTTCTCCTTCAGTGAGGTTGAAGATTTTAGTTAATCCTTCTACTGAGCTCGGGGCTTGTTTTAGAAGGAGCTGCATGGATGAGTTCGTGATGATTGGTCGTCCATAGTCTGAATTGATAAAGTCAGTCACATCCTGAGTGATTGTGGTGATCCCCAGATAGTACTTACGAGCTCGTTTTACCAGTCCATATAGGAATCTTGCACTGTCCTCGTATTGTACGAGTGACCAGGCCTCATCGATTACAAGCATTCTGCGCTTTAGAGATGATCTGACTCGATTCCAAATGTAATTTAGAATAATGTACATGGCTATCGGTCGTAGGGAATCTTCAAGGTCTCTAATGCAGAATACGAGCATGCCTGTTCCTAGATCTACATTGGTTGGTTTGTTGAAGAGTCCTGCAAAAGTGCCAATAGTGTATTTCTGGAGTCTTTGGGATAAATTCTCGGCTCCTTTCATGCTACTCAGTACATCATACAAATCTTCCATGGTCGGAGGTTCCAACTCCCCAGGATTTGGGGTTTCCATGGTGATTCCTTTTAGGGCGTAGGTGTCGATCAGGGCTTTATCCATTAAGCCTTCTTCTTCTGGATTTAGCTTGCCTAGCATTAAGTTGAGAAGGCCATGAATTGTGATGATATTTGACCGAAGTAAGTCACCAGGCTTTTGCTCTTCATCTTTTAGTGGAAGTGGTAGATCAAATGGATTAATTCTACGATCTGAGTTTAGCGATACGTTTAAGTAAGTTCCTCCCACCATATTGGCTAGGGCTTCATATTCGTTTTCGGGATCAATCACAATTACATCGGTGCCCATCATCATAGATCTCAATATTTCGAGCTTAACAGCGTATGATTTACCCGCACCGGAGGTGGCGAAGACGACTGAATTGGCGTTTTCGAGCGCGAACCGGTCAAAGACAATCAAGCTGTCGTTGTGTCGGTTGATTCCATAAAGAATTCCTTCATTGGAGGTCAGGTCTGATGAGGTGAATGGGAAGGTGGTCGATAGAGGACCGGTGTTCATATTTCTCGTCACTTCAAGCTCGTCCATGGCAAGAGGTAGACTTGAATTGAATCCATGTTCCATCTGAAGATCGGCGGCTTTGGTCAGAACTAATTTTCCTCCTAATGAGCTTTCGAGTTTGGTTTGTATTTTTTTCAGCTTATCTTCATCTTCAGCATAAATGGTGAAATAGAGAGCGTACTGAAAGAATTTTTCTTCTCCGCGCTGAATGTTTCGTCTTAATTCCTCTGCGTCAGCAAGAGCTGTTTCCATGGCTGGATCGGCCACCATTCCTTTTTCCTGTTCAATTCTCATGCTTGATTGAATCTGAGCTACCTTCTTTTTCAGGAACTTCATGATGGCTGCATTGCTGGTGGGATAGATGAACATGGAGATGTCCATGGTGACATCAAAATTCACCACTGGAGAGAGCCAGTTAGCCTCAATGAATCGAGGATAGGCGTATACAAAGAAACTTTTGCCGTATAAGTTGTTGAGTTTTATTTTGTCGTACTGAATTTCCATTGAAGAAGGAGCGATCAGGTCTTTGATGGTTGCTAGACCTTCCCGGTATAGTTTTTCGGCTTCTCTGATCTCCTGAGCTTCGGTTTTTGGATCGGTTTTTACCTCTTGTACAGTTACCTCTGGTGTTTCCGGAGTTTGTGAGGCCGTTTTAGGCTTTTTAGGAGGAAAAAGAGTGGCTTGTAATTTCTGGAAAAAGCTCATTTTCTGGGCTTCTTGCTTCGTTTTTTCATCAAAAACAACCTCTTTCTTCTCGGTAGGCTTATGCTTCAGCGACTCCGGAATGCCAGGTCGAGGAGGTGCAGCTGTTTTTTCTGCCTGCGTTGGAGGTTCAGCAATGGCTTGCTGATACACGAATTCAGGCTTCTCTGATCCTTGTTGGTTTAAGTTTTTTGGATCCATTCAAGATAATTATCTTATTATTATAGCAAATTTCTCTCTGAAAAGCAATAACTTTACAGTCTTAAGTGCGAGTGCCCGCCCGGCCGGTACGGACAGGTGAGTCGCAAGTAGAAAAATAGGGTTAAAAATTGTATATTAAAAAATGGTATTGACAATATGTCTATATTTCGATACATTATTTACCTTTTTTAAGAGTTATTTAATCTTCATTATGAAGGAATTGGCAGTAGAAAATCCGGATTGTGTTTCTGATGATGTGCCGTCTAATCTGATTTCACTTTCAGATCGTATGACTAGGAACAATGTCAGTCGGGTGCGTGAAAAAAGAGCAGATATGCTGGAAATATTACGTGGAATTAAGACTACTTATACCGAAGATGATTGTGCTCAAATTGTAAGACGAAGAATAAGCTCAGCCTCTGTTGTGTATGAGGGTGACAAAATTTATGCTCATGCTCCGGGTAAGCCTAGAAAGCCTGTTCATGAATTTCTCAGGAAGGCTGCACAGGATGCATTATCACTTTTGGATGAGCAGGGAGAGGCTATCCTTCAGTCCCAGTCCTCTTCTGATTAGCATTGTTTAATTCAGATTTGGCATTTTCAAGTAAGGCTTCAAGTATTTGAATGCGGGCTATAGGGTCATCCGGAAGTGTTAACTGTTTACTGTCGCTGGATGCCTCTTGTTTGTCAGACCTAATAAGCTCCTTAGCTATTTGTTCTCCAGTCATGCTTTTTGCTCCAGCTGGAGCTTTAGCTTTGTCCTTTTCAGGCATTACCATCCCAGTTTCAAAGGAGATTGCTCGGTTTCTGTTCCCGGCTTTATCTCCGACTTTTGAGTGATAGAGTGCAGTGTCTGCAGCCTTTCGCATATCTTCTTCAGTATTTCTTATCTTTTGATCAAAACTTGTAACTCCAGCGGATATGGTTACGGGTGGAAAATCTCGATTTTTTGTCCTTTCTTCTATAGCTTTTACTAGTTTATCTGCGGTTATTTTAGTTCCTTCTATGTCTGTGCTGGATAAAACTACCATAAACTCCTCTCCTCCATATCGGGCTACAAGGTCTACTTCATCACGGGTTTCTTCTTCTAGAATTTGAGCCACTTCTCTTAGGACTACATCTCCTACATCATGCCCATGATCGTCGTTGAATTTTTTGAAATGATCAATGTCGATCATGATTAAGCCAAAAGGTTCTCCATAACGGCTGGCTTGAGCGATATCAAGATTCATTCGCTCTACGTAGGCTCGTGTATTGGCAATTCCTGTTAATTTGTCTGTTCGGGCTTCTAGCTCAGCTTCTCGCTTTTCTTTGTAAAGAGTGTCATTCTCGAGCAATAGTCTCTTATTTTCTCGTTGAGTTTCAATTTCTCTCAACATCAAAATGGCATGTTCTTTGCATGCTTCGAGGGGCCATCCTTTTTCCATGCGCACCATTTCAGCCATTCTGTCCGTCAGATGCACTTGTTCATCTGTAACCTCAAGATTTCTCTTTACAATATCCCTTATATTTTGAGTCGGTTCCATAAATAAGATCCGATTCTCCATTGAGCTTGGGGTTTGATTGTTTTGGTGATTTGGGATGCAGTGACTTAGGCGGGGCACAGGTTTATTTTAGTTTTAGTTTGTTATTATACCAAAAAAAGGGCAAAAAAGCAAGTCTTTTACCTCTGTACAACTTTAAATGCCACCGTTGCCCATGCCGAGGAGGCCGATGATCATTCCAATGACTGAGAACATGGCGCCTATGATCCAGAGGCGCATGGTGATTTTGGCTTCACCCCAGCCTTTTTTCTCGTAATGATGATGCAATGGGGCAATGAGAAAGACCTTTTTTTTGAAAAGCTTTTTTGAAGTGACTTGGATGATGACTGAAAGGGTTTCTATGACGAAGACAAAACCGACAATTAATAGAACTATCATGGAGTCGGTCATCATGGCGATCACCCCTAAAGTGGCTCCATAAGCCAGTGAGCCAGTGTCTCCCATATAAAACAGGGCTGGAGGGACATTGTTCCATAAGAAAGCTAGAATTGAACCGATCAGAAGGCCGCAAAAAATGGCTAGAATGATGAGCCCCTTTGCGTAGGCGATAGCTCCGAATGCGGTGAGCGCTAATACCAAAAGACCACCTGCTAATCCATCTAATCCATCAGTGATGTTTACTGCATTTGAGGTGGATACAATTACTAGCATAAAGAGAGGGATGTACCATAAGCCGATGTCGAAATCGCCCATGCGGGGGATATGAATGGTGGTGTAGCCTAGTTTGTAGTAAAACCAAACACCTCCCAGGATCGCAAAAAGTGTGAGTAGTAAGAATTTGGGTTTTGCCTTTATCCCTTTTCCACCTTTGAATTGCTTAATATTGAAAAGATCATCAACGGCTCCAAGGATTCCGACTGCGACAAGGGTAAAAAGAGGTAAATAAACCTCTCCACGATTCAAGAGTGATTTTGGCAGAACCCCAAGTAGGGCTAATAGTCTTGAAAAGGCGATCACGATTAACACTGCTCCCCACATCACGACACCTCCCATCGTTGGAGTTCCTGTTTTTTTGGAGTGAAGTTCACGAAATATTGTGGCTTCTTTTCCATCAATGCTCACATCACGGATTTGTTTTCCTAATTTGAATTTTTTTGCCAACTTCAGATAAAGAGGAGTGATGGCCAGTGTTACCAAAAACGCTAGAGCAGACCAGCCGAAGATTGCGATTAAGTTGGGAACGTGGGTCATTCTATTTATCTATTTTTCTATTTATCTATTGTTCTATTTTAGGATATACCCAAATAGTAAATAGAGAAATAGAGGAATAATTAGGTGAGGTTTTCGATGACGTGGCGGTGGTCGACGTCGTAAAAGCGCATTTGAGTTTTATCGAATTTAAGCTCTGCTTTGCCGGTAGGGCCATTTCGGTGTTTTCGGATAAAAACTTCGGTTATCCCTATTTCATCTTCAGTTAGATTCTCTTCGTAATAGTCTTTGCGATAAAGCATCATTACTACGTCAGCGTCTTGCTCAATGGCACCTGATTCACGAAGGTCGGAGAGTTGGGGTATTTTGGGGTTTCTGAGCTCCACTGCACGCGATAGCTGAGAGAGGGCAATAATGGGCACTCGCAATTCTCGACCAAGCTCTTTTAGAGATCTGGAAATTTCAGATATTTCCTGTACTCGGTTGGCTTGATAAGAGGCATTTCCGGTGCTCATAAGCTGTAAGTAATCCAGAACAATCAGATCTAGGCCATGCTCCATTTGAAGCCGCCTAGCCTTTGCTTTCAATTGGGCGATCGACATGCCCACGGAGTCATCAATGTAAATATTGCCCTGGTTGAGCTTATCCATAACTTCTCCCATGTTTTGGAAGTCTTTGTCGCTCAGGCGTCCATGTTGAAGTTTCCAAGAGTCAACTCCAAGCATAGAGCAAAAAAGGCGGTCAACGAGCTGTTCTTTGGACATTTCCAGAGAAAAAATGCCAACAGTCTTCTTTTTGTTGCTTTCTACAGCGACTTTTTGGGCGATGGACAGTGCTAGCGCTGTTTTACCCATGCTGGGTCTCGCTGCTAAGATGATAAGATCTGAGGGTTGCATACCCGATAATATCTTGTCGATGGCGGTGTATCCAGTGGGTACTCCTCTACTTTTATCCTTATCTTCTGCGTGGTGAAGCTCGGCGAATTCTTCGAATCGTTCAACCAATACTTCTTTGACATGGATAAAGCGGTCTTTCAAAAAGGTTTGAGAGATGCCAAACACTTCCTTTTCAGATTTCTCCAGAAGGTTTTCAATGTTCTCATCTTCATTGTACCCACAGGCTGTGATTACACTTCCTGCTTTAATCATTTTGCGTAAAGTTGACTTACTTTTAACGATTTGGGCGTACTTGAAAACGTGAGTGGAGGTTGGAACTGATGAAGTGAGTTCAGCCAGATACGCTGGGCCGCCTATTACTTCTATCTTTTTACGCTCCTCCAATAAATTTGCCAGAGTTAAAAGATCTACGGGGTCATGTCGGCTGTAGAGGTCATTGATAGCTTCAAAAATGATCTTGTGAATATCATAATAAAAATCTTCTGGCTTCAACACATCAGCAATTTTAATAATGGCATCTTTATCGATCAGAATAGAGCCTAATACGGATTGTTCAGCTTCTTTACTGTGAGGTGGTATTTTGGTGACTGTTTCTTGAGCCATAGGAATATAGGATAACGAAATAGCGACACAACGATTTGAGACGTTTTAGGTTTGTTTTTTAGTGAATGAAGTTTAGCGTCTTTGGCTTTTTCGGGCAAGAGTTGCCCCTTTGAATTCACTTGCACAAAATCGTTTTTATTTAAAAAACCCAGCCCCGACAAATCGGGGCTGGGTACAAAATTAGGATTATTTAGTTGCTTTTGCTGTAGGTTTTTTGTCTGTACTTTTCGATAAACTCAGAGCTTCGTAGCGCAGTGATTTATCGATTTCTCCGAATATTTTTACATTTTCTTTTAAGAAAGTTTTTGCGTTCTCACGTCCTTGGCCTATTTTGGTCACATTATAAGTGTAAAAAGCGCCGGATTTGGTGATAATTCCTTTTTTAACCGCTGTGTCCAAAAGGTCACCACTTTTGCTGATTCCTTCGTTAAACATGATGTCGAATTCGGCTTGTTTGAAAGGAGGGGCAATTTTGTTTTTCACCACTTTCACCCGAACCCGATTTCCAGAAATTTCTTTATCATCACCTGTTCCTGAATTGATTTTGTCGATTCGGCGAATATCGAGTCGTACAGAGGAATAAAATTTAAGAGCATTCCCCCCTGTAGTGGTTTCCGGATTTCCGAACATTACACCAATTTTCATGCGGAGCTGATTCAGGAAAATCACAGAGGTTCCTGTTTTTGAGATGATGGAGGTTAAT
>JAJDCE010000061.1 GCA_029260985.1 Patescibacteria group bacterium
AGCAGAAACTCTCCCCGTCTACAGCCAGCCAAACCTCCAAAGTCCTGCCAACTTCTCAATGACAAAAGGGATGCGTGTAAACCCACTCGAAACCCTTATAGATAATGGAATCCGATGGTTTAAGATAAATAGCCGCTATTGGCTGCCAGCCATCGAGCCCATGGGCAAGGTAAATGTGGAACAAAAAGCTAAATCTACTTACATCGAAGACCTATATGGCATCTTCAGCATATCCCATCGCTACGCGGTAAAAATGGTGAAATATCCAGGGGCAAAAGGAAGAATGGAAACCTATAAGAAAATTGGAAGTGAATATGTTATGCAAAACTCATACCCTATTTCATACCGAAAAGAAGGTTTAAAAACGAAATACGGTGACCTGAAAAGCCCGGGGGGAAATGTAGTCCGCTACCTTTATCGAACCACCAGAAGCGGCATGAACGGATGGGATAAAGAAGGAAAACATTTCGGAGTTTATAAAGTGAGTTTTCCAATGCCGCATGACGCATTGCCTCATCTAATGGCTGGACGAATCACAAATTATCAATACAACAAAATCCCTACCATCAACTGGAGAGGTGAAGGTGAAAACCGTATGCTCTACCCACACCCACCTAGTTACATGGGAGCAGACATCGTCCTTCATACTGGACGTAAGGGATCAAGGGGTTGTATCAATATCGAAAATGAACAAATGAGC
This sequence comes from Patescibacteria group bacterium, assembly GCA_029260985.1. Taxonomy (GTDB): domain Bacteria; phylum Patescibacteriota; class Gracilibacteria; order UM-FILTER-43-11; family UM-FILTER-43-11; genus JAJDCE01. Next base: position 701 of record JAJDCE010000061.1, read on the forward strand.
TTTTTCTACCACGAAGATGTGGTCACCGAAAACGACAAAGAAATCATCCCATTAGTAATCTATGATGAGGATGTAATCGCACCGCCAATTGGTGAGCTCCTCTAATTCGGCTATTGATTATACATCACCTTCTCCGACTCCCCTTTCGGCGGAATGATGTACGAGACCCCATCCGTACTCGCTGTGCTTTAGGCGCTTCATGCTCAGGCTCAGGGAGATCTGCGGGCAAATTCGCCTTAGTTAATCTTGTTTCAATCAAACGCTCAATTTTCTTCAGCTTATCGCTTTGACTGGGCATAATAAACGTAATAGCACGTCCAACCTTGCCAGCCCTCCCGGTACGACCTATGCGATGAACATAGTCTTCAGCATACTCAGGAACATCATAATTGATCACCAGGGCAATCCCCTGCACATCAATGCCACGGGCAGCAATATCTGTTGCTACCAGCACCCGATATTTCCCTTTCTTAAAACCCTCCAATGCCTCCCTTCGCTGGTTCAATGATCGATTGGAATGAATCTCGGCTGCAGTAAGATGTGTTTTTCTCACGTCGCGGCATATCTTTTTAGCACCATATTTAGTACGACTAAAAACAAGCACTGTGCCTTCGTACTGCTTAAGAAGCTTTTCCAGCAAATGTCTCTTCTGATTCCGCGCGACAATGTAGATTTCCTGATCTACCCCCTCAGCGGTAGTACCTTGACGTGCCACCTCCACATGAGTGGGGCGTTTCATATATTGAGTAGCTATTTTTACAATTTCGTTCGGCATTGTGGCCGAAAAGAGCATCGTCTGACGATCTTTAGGCACTACATTCAGTATCTTTCTGATCTGAGGTTCAAAACCCATATCGAGCATCCGATCCGCTTCATCAAGCACTAACACACTCACGTCATTCAACCGAATCGTTCTCTCTTCAATATGATTGATGATTCGGCCTGGCGTACCGATGATCACATGCGGATTCTTACGAAGATCCTGTATCTGACGCCTCATAGGAGCTCCGCCAATAATCAAAGCGGTGCGAAGCCCGAATGACCGAGCAATCTTTTGCAAAGTTTCTTCTACCTGTAAAGCCAATTCACGAGTGGGCAAAAGAATCAGCCCCCCTCCGCCATGACGGATAAGCCGTTGAATGATGGGCAGGCTGAAAGCCAGCGTTTTACCGGTACCGGTTTGTGCGACACCAATAATATCCTCCCCCTTTAATCCATCAGGTATGGCCTGAGCCTGAATAGGGGTAGGTATATGAAATTTGAGTTGATCCAGCACTTTCAGAATAGGATCATCAAGTCCTAAATTGTGAAAACTTGGTTTATTGGAATTCTCTCTTCGAGCCTGAGAGATGGCCTCAGAGCCGAAGGCAGTATCTTTTTGTTTATTCATTAGGGTTTTAACTTTATAAAATTATTATACATCATCTCTTGCTGTAAGGTGAATTAAATCTGGCGGTATTTTTCTGACCTGAACCGTATTAGCGCCAGCTAATACCAATTGAACAAATCTATGGAGACCATCTAAAGTCAGCCATTTTCCCCTCCTGTTTTTCATAACATCAAGTGGATACGAGGTATCTCCGCCATTAATTCTATCGCGATGCTCAGGATATTGATCTGCATTCTGGATAACCTCATTCGGCGTAATCACTATGTCACCTCGCTCATTTTCCCAAAATGGAACATCAAGTATCCACAACAATTCATCTATCTCCATTTCTTCAACAGGAACATCTAATGCCCATAATTTTTCATTATCTCTCCAAAACGGCAAATCAAAGGCATGCTCAGTATGTCTCGGATCAACATATATATCCCTCTCCGTATCGGCCTGTGATGAACTTTCAGGTGACTGAATCATAATATTATTATATATAATAATTTAAATTTGTCAATACACTGAAATAAGCCAAAAACAAGCTAATGGTAAAGTGGTGAGCGATGGAAGACTTGAACTTCCGACCTCTACATTATCAGTGTAGCGCTCTAACCATCCGCCTAAGGCGGATAATCGCTGAGTATTTGCTTTAAGTATTCACGACCTTTTCCTGACTTCAAAAATTTTTCTCTTCTTCTGGCATCATTTTGAATTTCATATTCCTCAAAATAGACAAGAGACCACGGACCTCTTTTTTGAGTATAGGAGCTAAAGCCATCTATCAAGGTGTGCTTTATTATTCTTTTTTTCAAATTACTCGTAAAACCTTTATATAGAATTCCTTTAGAATTCCTCATTACGTATACAAAATACATTCTAAATACAAAAATAGATGGTGGGCGATGGAAGACTTGAACTTCCGACCTCTACATTATCAGTGTAGCGCTCTAACCAGCTGAGCTAATCGCCCTTTGATTTTAGACTCTAACCATCTGCCTGAGGCAGATAATCGCCCTCTTAAATTGACGAGAAGAAAGATACCGAAGCCCTGAAAACAAGTCAAATTATTTTTCTTCAAAATCGATATCTGGATTACTCGGAATCGCTATTGAGCCTGTCATTTTACCCTTCTCAATAGAACCGACCACATTAAATGGGCCATCTGCAGAAACTTTCTGACCCGCCGCATCAATAGTTGCATCAAGACTTCCGCTCAAAACAAATACCCCCGTGATCTGATCAATAGAACCCGTACAGCGGGTCGAATTCGCAGAACCGGAACCTGTTGAAGAATTACCGGCAAAAGTCGTAGTAAACGAAGTATTCATAGCTGTGGTACAAGTAGCAGACCCATCTTCGTTAAAAGTGATCGCTATAGTCCCGGACGTTGTCTCAGTCACCGAAATTGTCATCCCTTGCTCAGAATGAGTTTGGGTATTAGGGCGGCTAAAGCTGGCTGTTTTTGTGCCGACAAAAACCGTGTTAACAATCTCTTCATCCTCTTCTTCAGCCTCCTCCTCAGACGGTGTTAATCTGATCATTCCGTCCCAAGAACCTACAATATACTCATCAGTGTAATCTTTAATCGCGTAAGTAAACGGAGACGTCACCGATCCAGACTCATAACCCTTGGCCGTCACCGAAATCGTAATATTAAGTGGCGTAGGTTCAATCGTTGGTTTTACCAAAAAAGTTCCATCATCAACCGTTCGGTCTGAACCTAAACTTTTCCCCCCACTGGTTTTGATAGTCACCACCGCATTTTCAATTGATTCCCCCTCAACAGCATCAATCACCTCCCCGGTAATATAGGCATCAGGATCAAGCTCAAAATTGTAAGGAATGTCTAAATAATCCTTTCCGCCAACGGGCATTTCAAAAACATCCGCACCATTGGTTATTTGAATTTTTCCGGATGACATGGAAATGTCGTAACTGGCGTCTTCAAAACCTTGGGCCTTAAAAGTAACCGTGTAAGCTCCTCCATTCTGAAAATAAACTTCGTAGGCCGCCCCCTTATTCCATTCCCCCCTAATATCTTCCTTGATACCTTTACTCTTTGCACTAATTGTTCCCACGCCAATCAGCGCCTTGGTAGCGCTATTTTTCAACGTTCCTTTTACGCGAAAACCTTCACTTAAAAAACCGGGTAAATAATCAAATCCCTCTTCTTGGATTGTATCAAGGATCGCCCCCATTCCGCAGTTAAGGAGATCTCCTTTGCAAGGGCCAATTTCGGAATCAATAGTGGCAAATCGAGTTGCCAGCTGTGCGCAGCCTAAATAAGCAAGGGGAGATGAAGCTCCGCCTGTAAATAAAATACTCCCTAGGCCAATACCGCATCCAATCACACTCATAGAAGTTCCAAAATCAGGCATTTCTTTCAAAAAACAATCAAATTCTTCATTTTTACAGAATTCATCAACTGCCAAACCAATTCCCAACTTCAACAGTTTAACATCAGGAGGAAGAGCTGCGTCAAATGCGTCATATAAAGTTTCAGAAGTGATGCGATCTTCATCAATTGTTGAAGCATTAGCTGAAGGGAAAAACCAGTTATATATAACCGCCTGAAATTTAGAAGAATCTAGAGTTCTGGTTAAAGTTTCTTTTGTTCCATCAGGCTTTGTAATGGTTAAATCCACCGTCGTTTCAGTATAGTTACTAAAATTTACAATCGTTCCGTTAAAAGTAAATGTTCCCGGAAGTCCATAATCATTTATTTTCATCAGCCCTTCTGTGCCATCATTACCTCTTATCACCACCGCATCAGGGTATTTTTTACCATCAACTGTTTTAGTCATAAACGCCATTCCCTCACGGTTTTCAGAAACAACTACCGAATGAACATTGCTATTTGGATCTGTATTTCTATGAATCACAGTTTTCCCAATTTCTGTCACAGGCTTCCCTACACCGCACTTAAGTTTGTAAAACAATTCAGTCTGGCAGCGAATTCCATCCTTGCCATCGTTTATAAAACATACATCAAAAGCTTTCCCTTCAAACTCTTCCTGATGAACAGTGCCCTTCTTCTCCTTACAATAATTAGCCCACTTTTGCTTATCTGGAAACCTGACTATATCTGACGCCTCTTTCGCAGGCGTTTTCATCACCCCTCCTTCACTCTTCTCAGCTTCTACCAGTTCTGTTTTTTCAAAGCGCTCAAGAATCTGATCAACCAAAGGATCAGAAGATGTTGAGTAATCATAAACCAAGTAGCTCCCTCCGATAAAAAGAAGGGCAAAGATGAGTTTAAATAGGTTTTTCATAAATTTATTTTAAGGTCTTCGTAGAGTCTAACACGAAAAACCTATCATGAAAATCATGAGTCCTATTTGACCAATTCACCCGTATAAACCACCTCGAAAGCAGAACCGGGAACCGATTTGAGCTGTCCCAGATCGTCATCATCCCACTTAGCATTGGTCTCACCCGTAATAAACCAATCGGAACCATTATCAGCCACAATCATCCCATACTTTTTCAAAGCCTTCAAAATCACCAAAGCATCACCGGTAAAACCGGAAAGATCATAACTGGCTTTCAATCGCAAACGAAGCCCCATGGGTGAATGATTGGGATTGGTGGAAGAACTTGCATAATGAGTAGCGGGCTTGATGTAAGCACGTTGGGATTCGCTAACGGTAAATCGAAGGGCGTGATTAATTTCACCCGATTTCACCTCATCGTATCGAACCAAACCTGGGAAAATCGGTAAACCTGCCGCGTCAGCAGACGTCCAGCCGTCGGGTCGAAGGGCATTAGAATTGAGATCAAAAATGGCTCCTGATCCAACCTCCCATCTTGAACCTGACCAGGTAGAATCAAACGTTTCGTAAAGCTTACAGGCATCGGTATCAATCACCAGAATATGCCCGTCACTCCCCGCTTCAATCTCGGCACCGGAAGGAATAGGATATCCTTCAGCAGGAAGATCGCTTTCATCATCATAATAAGCGCTAATCGGCACTTTCTTTTGACTGCTATCCACAGTCATCCACGGAATTCCGTAATCCGGATTAGAACCGAAATCAGGGTGAATATTAGAACGGCCAGATAGAATTGAATTGATATAGCCGTCTGAGTTTTCATGAAGAGAATAGCCTGAAACATCAGTATTCCAAGGATTGTCCGCAGGGAAGACCTGACACGATCCGACCTTCGGCGCGTCAACAGAGTTTTGAGTTTTCTCCTCCACCTCTTGGCTCTCTACATATTGGTGGGCTTTAGCAATAATCTTAGCTGCTTCACCTCGAGTGATTTTATTTCCAGGGCCAAACCGACCATCATTATAACCCTGAACATACCCCTTCATTACTGCAAACTGGATGTATTTTTTAAACCATTGATTCGACACATCAGAAAAATTTGAAAAACCACCCTTAATATCTGCATCAGAAAAAGCTGACAGCAAAATCATTTTTAAAGCTTCAGCACGGTTCACTGATGTATTTGGCCTAAAGGAGCCGTTTGCATATCCCTTCACCCAACCCATTTTTTTTGCCTTATAAACCGCTGGAGCATACCAGGCAGATTCACTCACATCATAAAAATCATCCGAAGTGGTCGTTAAATCGCTCCCAAATTTACATTGAGTGAGCATCTTCGCAAGTTCAGCCCGAGTAATGGGTGTATCAGGTCTGAATTCCCCCAAATATTCACCATCTGCATTCTTAAAGCCATAAATTTGACACTCAGTTTTCAACTTATCTGCAAATGCCTTAGACCAATGAGAAGAGGTATCCCTAAAATCACTAGGAGGAGTTGCTGCAAACGCCATCGTAAAATAAACCGCCGTTAAAAGTATAGCGACAATAATCGACAGAAGAATATGTATCGGCTTTTTCATGACAACGTTTTATTTTATAAAAGAGGTCTGAATTATAACGAAAATAATGCAAGAAGTTAACCCGCCATTCCATCTGCATAAGCCTGCATTTTGGGGAAAGCCCTCTCAACCAAATAACGAACCATTCTGCGCAAACGATTAGCATCGCAATTAAAACCGGTTTCGAATCCAAATTTCTTAAGCAAAGTGCTTATGGTAGCATCCTGAGCATCCTGAAATCTGAGTAAAATTGCCCTAATATACCCCCTTCTGTCGTCCAAATTATACAAACGGGTATCAATCTGAGTTAACTTACCCTCTCTTGCAATAACATCACCTACCTCAACACCACATTTCGACATTTCTATTTTGGAATGTATATCGGCATCTGGGAGCTTTAGATTGCTAATGCTGGGATTCAAAGTTTTCTTTCTAGGGTTTAAAACAGCACCAAACTCACCCAATAACTGACCCCCTACAATATCCAAACCTCTGCTATCGGACTGTCTAATAACCTGACCAATGCTAAAAATATCAAGCAATTGCCGCCTCACCTCTTCAGAATGGAATAAATGAGCCACTCTCAAAGTCTCAGCATCTAGATAGCCCTGACGTAAATAATATTCTGCCACCTCATGATGAACTTTGCCATTTCTAACCAACGTCTCACCATGATTCTCAGTGGGAGTTACTGTAAGACCATGCCGACACTGAGTTTCATAATCAAATTCAGCCGCTTCAGGGCGAGGATCCTGCCAAATTTTACCAAACCAATTTGGTATTTTATGAACCTCCCCTCTTTCTTCATCTAGCCAAACACTATGTTCAGCACCGGATGTCTGACGACCTTTTAACCTGACTATATCTGGATTACTGGATTTATTCATGAACAGTTCAAAGATAATTGATCAATAGCCCAACGGGCGTGGTCTACAAGCATATCATCAGATTCTCGATCCACAAAATCTTGAAGTAATGGGGTTAAGCTGACATCTCCTGAATTCCCAGCCACAACGCAAGCATTTCGGAGAAGGCCTCTCCGCTTCGCGCGCATTAATGGAGTACCCGCAAACTTTTCCAAAAACTCCTCATCCGTTTTGATAGATAAAAGTTCTTTCAAATCTAAAGAACTCCCAACTCCTGACTCCGGACTAAGAACTTTTATAGTGACTGTCTGATGATGAGCTCTGCCAACATTAAAAGGACAAACCTCTTGGCAGATATCGCACCCGAACAAACGATTGCCGATTTTAGACCGAAGCTCTACCGGAATCCCCTCTTTATTTTCAATCGTTAAATAAGATATACACTTCCGCGCATCAATCTGACCAGGTTTCACGATAGCACCGGTAGGACACGCCATCTGACACTTTTGGCAGTCTCCGCAATTCGGAAAATGCCGTTTTTCAGTCGGCCTAAGTTCTAAATTTGTATAAAGCGACGCTATAAAAAAGAAACTCCCCTTCGAAGGATCAATCAAACAGGAATTTTTACCAAAAAAACCAAGCCCAGCTGTCTCCGCCAACACCCGATCCACCGTCGGCCCACTATCGACCGAAACATACGTTTCGATTTCAGATTTCACATTTCTGATTTCAGATTTCAGCCAATCAGATAATTCAATAAGTCTTTTTTTAAGAACTTTGTGATAATCCTTCCCTCTCGCATACCGAGAAACAACTCCACTATTTGAGCCACGCGACGAAGGAGCTGAGCCACAATTGGAATATATCGCCCCCAATACAATCACTGATTTAATATCAGCCAATTTGTTCTCAGGATGAAATCGATCCTCCTTCATCCGCTCCAAATAGTCTAAATCAGCTGAGAATCCTCTCTTCATCCAATCATCAAAAACCGCTTCATGTTTCTTCAAATTCTTCCTAATTTCCTCAAGCGAAACTACGCCATGAGTAGACCATCCTTGCCCTTCGATAAATTGTTCTAATTTTTTCGGATTCATAATATTACTTCTTCTGCCATTTTACCCCATAAAACATTCCAAAAAAATGCAAAATATGATATAATATAATAAACATTTCAGAATTCGCATTTCTGATTTGGCATTCAATCTTATACTTGAGAATTCTTACATTCATTGCTAAATGAATAAATACTAAATGACATTACGAAATCTGAAATCAGAAATACTAAATAAATAACGTGGCTCAAACAAAAAAATTAAAAGAAAGCATCAAACTTCTCATAACCGCCATTTTCGCATTACTAGCTTTGGGCACCGTGGTTTTTAGCTATATTGAAGGTTGGAATTTAGTCGATTCTTTCTACTTTGTAACCATGACGGCTACCACAGTAGGCTACGGCGATTTCACCCCCACCCATGCACTGAGTAAAATAATCACGGTAATTTATTCTCTGGCCATCATCCCCTTTATCCTCTACGCCTTCACCGCCATCGCCAAATATGAAGTGGAACGGGTAAATAAACAAATTCATGGAATTGCTCTTAAACAAAAGGAAAATAAAGAAGAGATAGAAAAAGCAGAACGCAAGCTTCGTGATCAAAAACAACTAATGAAAGAGCAGGAAGAAATTCTGGAAAAACAGGAAAAACAACTTAAAAAACAGGTTGTAATCAATAAAGAACAGGAGGAAGAACTTGAAGGGCATCAGAAAAAAATCAGAAAGGCGGAAAAAGAACTAAAAGAGCATGATGAAGAACTGGAGGTTGTAGAGGAGGTTGTAGAGGAGCAAATAGCTAAAAAAATAAAAAAATAAATTGACAACTTTTAAGAAGGCACTATATTGTTCTCAGCCAATGTGGAGTTTTTAGGGTGCTTTTTTGCAGTCCAGACTCCCATTATGATCTTTAGTAGTCCTTTTATAATTGTTGCCCGCTAAAAGCCAGTATTAATATGCTGATTTCTGACGGGTAACAATGCTCGTAAACCGCCGCACGATGCGGCAAATGCGTTAACGCGAAAGCACAAGGAGAGATGAGTATGGAGTTAAGCCTATCAATGAAAAGGTTTCTGGAAAAGGCAAGAGCCTGGCTGCTTCAGGGGATCGATATGATCGACGATCTCCTGGGAGCTAACGAAGCTGCCGACGAAGAAGGTCAGGCTGCTGGGGATCCACCGTCCGAAGAGCCTGCTCTCGCAGCAGCATCTGAGGAGGCCACAGCACCCGCCGAAGAGCCTGCAGCGGAAGAACCTGCCGTTGAGGAAGCCGAAGCCGAGGGTGAAGCCGATGATGAAGGCAACACCGAGACCGATGGTGACGGTGAAAGCGACGACGCCGATGGCGACACCGCCGATGGCGACACCGCCGAGACCGATGAAGGCAAAGGCGGCGGCGAGGCAGAAGAGCCTGATGCCGAGGGCGACGGCGAAAAGTCCGACGACGCTGAGGCCGAAGCCAAAGATGGTGAAGGCGACAGCAGCAACGATGGTGACGGCGAAGCCGAAGCCGACGCTGCACCCGCCGAAGAAACTGCAGCCGAAAAGGCCGAAGCAGAGGCCGCAACCCCTGCCTAAAAAACAGCGAAAAGGCGCAGGGTCAGCGAGCGAAGGGCGACTAGAACTTATTGGGTGCTCCGTGTAACAGCGGGGCCCCTTTTTTAAATATAAAAATTTTACAAACCAAAAAATCCAATCGTATCCACAACTGGATTTACTATTGGATCTGCGATGGAACCTCCATCGGTATTATGTACTAAATGCAGTAAAGAATTCTTAGAGTTCACGACCGTATGTAAGTCTCGCCTTGAATTAAACACAAGCTTTAATTCACGATGAGCAAACATTGCTTTCTCCTTTAAAGGAGATAATCCATCCGCAGGTTCTCCTACGGATACCTTGTTACGACTTCATCCCAATCAGTGAGTTTACCTTAGGCACTCGTCCCGAAAGACTAAAGCGACTTCGGGTACCCCCACCTTTCGTGATGTGACGGGCGGTGAGTACAAGACCCAGGAACATATTCACCGCGACATATCTGATTCGCGGTTACTAGCGATTCCAACCTCAAGAGGGCGAATTTCAGCCCTCAATCCGAACTTAGACCAGCTTTGATGGGATTGGCTCCCCCTTGCGGGTTGGCTGCCCATTGTACTGGCCATTGTAGCACGTGTGTGGCCCGAGGCATAAGGGCCATGCTGATCTGACGTCATCCATACCTTCCTCCGACTTGGAGCCGGCAGTCTCTTATGAAAAATGCAACATAAGACATGGGTTGCGCTCGTTTACGGACTTAACCGAACACCTCAAGGCACGAGCTGACGACGACCATGCAGCACCTGTCATCCGGTTCCTTGCGGCACTTTCTTGTTTCCAAGAAATTCCGGAGATGTCAAGCCTCGGTAAGGTTCCCCGTTTATTGTCGAATTAAACCACATGCTCCACCGCTTGTGTGGGTCCCCGTCTATTCCTTTGAGTTTTAATCTTGCGACCGTACTCCCCAGGCGGGATACTTAACGCGTTAGCTTGGGCTCAAAAGGGGGTCGAGTCCCTCTCAAACCGAGTATCCATCGTTTACGGCGTAGACTACCAGGGTATCTAATCCTGTTCGCTACCTACGCTTTCGTGCAACAGCGTCAGAAATGACCCAGCAACCTGCCTTCGCTTTTGGTGTTCCTCTGCATATCAACGGATTTTACCCCTACATGCAGAATTCCAGTTGCCTCTGTCATTCTCTAGTTAAGTAGTTTTTGAGACGATTTGATCGTTGAGCGATCAGATTTTACCTCAAACTTGCTAAACAGCCTACGCACGCTTTACGCCCAATAATTCCGGATAACGCTTGCACCCTACGTATTACCGCGGCTGCTGGCACGTAGTTAGCCGGTGCTTATTCCTGGGGTACCTTCATCATTTATTCCCCCAGAAAAGAAGTTTACAACCAAAAGGCCTTCATCCTTCACGCGGTGTCGCTCCGTCAGGCTTTCGCCCATTGCGGAAGATTCCTCACTGCTGCCTCCCGTAGGAGTATGGACCGTGTCTCAGTTCCATTGTGGCTGATCATCCTCTCAGACCAGCTAAGCGTCGTAGTCTTGGTAGGCCATTACCCCACCAACTAACTGATACTGCGCAGGCCCCTCCCGGACCGCAAAAGCTTTACCCTTGCGGGACTATCCGGTATTAATCCACCTTTCGGTGGGCTATCCCTGAGTCCGGGGCAGGTTCCAACGTGTTACTCACCCGTTCGCCGCTATATCGCTCGACTTGCATGTGTTAGGCGCACCGCTAGCGTTCATCCTGAGCCAGGATCAAACTCTTCGATAAAAGTTTGAATTCCGATAAATCGGAATTAATTGTTTTTGCAATTATAATTAGCTCTAAGAATATTCGGAATTAAGAAATAGATTCATTTCTGCAAAGAAAATAAATTCTATCTGTTAACCTTACTTTACTGCATTCAAAACATAATTTTGAATATCGTATAAATTTCGTAGTAATTGTCAAAACCGAAGCCTATATATCGGACAATGACTAATTAAAACGCTTTGTTGTTAATGAACAAACCGCTTACTTAAGAGTTAATTTCTGTGTATCTCTCAGTATAAGCAAAAGGATTCTATCGAAGCTGGTAATTGAAGTCAAGAAAAAAAACAGGGTTTTTTATAGTATGCTTTTAAGTAAAATTACAATTATGTCAATTTATCGGACAAAAAGCTAAACTCTAAAAATTTGCGAACTAATTTAATCATTAGACTCTAAGTAGAATGCAGAGTATAATATGACAAACCAAAATAAAATGACGATTCTGCTCACCATCACCATCGCTTTATTTGTCACGTTTGTGGGTTCCCGAGTTGCCTCTTATTTTAAATACCCCCCAATTCTTGGACAATTCATCGCCAGTCTGCTTTTAGCCATACCCATCGTCAAAACCACAGTTTTCACTAAAGAATCACTGGAAGTGATTAAGATCTTTTCAGAATTAGCTGTTATTTTCCTGCTCCTGCTTACAGGCCTAAAATCAAATGTTGAACGCATCAATCAAAGTAAAAAAGATGTAATCCTGATTGCCGCCTTCGGCTTCCTGACGCCCATGATTTTAGGCATCGCTGTCGGCCTACTGTTGGGCTTTAACCTAACAGTAAGCTTTATACTGGGTGTTAGCCTTTCTATTACAGCTGAAGGAACTAACCTTGCGATTCTGCTTCAGCTCAAAAAGCTGAGAACCAAAGTAGGCTCAATCGTTATCAGCGCCGGAATGATCAACGATGTATTCGGTGTTATTTTTCTATCCTTTATTCTCGTTTTGGCTCACAAAAATGGATTGGAGAGCTTGGCCCTTTTCCCCGTTAAACTCATTGCTTTTATAGGGATCATCTGGATCGCCTCCATTTTAATTCCAAAGGCTCTCAGGTATTTAGAAGAGCAAAAAAAAGAAGTAGCTATGTTCAACCTGGTTATCTTGGTAGCCTTGATGCTGGCGATCCTCTCAGAGCTCCTCAGCTTAAGTTCTATTGTCGGTGCCTTCATCGCCGGTGTTATTCTGCAGAACTCATTTGAACTGAAGCGGGATGAAAAACACGAAGAGCACGAAATTGAGACCTTATTATTTGGTATTATTATCCCATTTTTCTTCATCAATATCGCTCTCAACTTCGATTTCACCAGTCTAACTGACTACCCCCTTCTCATCCTTATTGTATTAGTAACCGCCATCGTCGGGAAATTACTAGGAGTCTTACTCACTAAACCGTTCACAAAACTAAAATGGAAGAAGCTCTATTTGATTGGATGGGAAATGAATTCCCGGGGAATGATTGAATTGATCATCGCTAATATCGCCCTCACTGCAGGACTCATTTCAACCCCACTCTATTCAGCCATCGTATTTACCGCCATAGTCACTTCCCTGATTTCCCCCTTCATTATTCGTGGTATGATCAAACGCCATCCGCGTATTATGGGCTAACCACCATCTATTTTCTATTTGGCTATCTGCTGTCAAAAAATAGCGATTAACAAATAGAAAATAGCAAATAATATTATGACCCTTATTCAAAACCTGACCGCCACCGAAATCAGCCTCCTCATTCCTATGCTCATCTGGACGTTAATCTGGAAAGGAATCGCCCTATGGAAATGCGGAAGAAACAATCAACTCTATTGGTTCATTGCTATTCTCATCCTAAACACTTTAGGTGTCTTGGATATTACTTACTTCATTTGGTTTCAGAAGAAAACAAAAACTAAGAGACTATCAAAGTAGTAGTTAAAAAACCTACTTATCCCCCTTAGATGCCTCAGCTTCTACTACCTTAAATTTAAAACCCCCTTTACTTGCATCATCCACAACTTCCATTCTAAGCAATGTACCAGTAGGGCTTTCTAAATATACTAATCTGTCCGGCCAGTAATTAATAACATCCAGATCTCCGGGAACTATCGTCAGCCCTATATCTGCATGTCGCTCAAAAGCAATACCACCAGACATTAACTGAGAATATTGCTCAGGCGTTAATTTTATAGGATTAATTTTATCATCTACCTCAGCAAGTTCTCGTCTACAATGATCAACAAATTCTTTCTGACTGCCAAAAGAAACTGAATTACCATTATTAATGACCGATTGCATCTGTCCAAAAAAACCTTGCCCCATATCCACACTTTCTGCAGGCTTTACTGCCTGAGAAGGTTCAGATACAGCATGTAATGCAGCTTTTTGCCCCTGCGCCAACCCTATAAGCTCATCTAAAGCCTTGGGATTTTCCAAGCCTTCAATATACTCTCTTACATGAGCAGGTACTAAATCGACTAACGTACTACCGACATCAAGCCTTGTTTGGGGTATATTGTCAGCTGCATCCTCATCTAAAATCCCATTAGCCTCCACAACAACATCGCCAAGCCTCTTTGGTTTTTCTCTGTCAGACATAATTAAAAGTATACTTAATATTATTGATAACTATAGTATAATTATAATATTAATTAACTATATTGTCAACTAAAAACCCTCTCTAAGCTATCCCCCACCACCTTACCCGTCGTATTATCCCAAACATAGTCGGCATATCTAAGGTATAAATCACGTCGCTCCTGCCATATATCGTGAATTTCGGATATTGCCCCCTCACCCGTTAAACTAGGCCGTGTATTCGAATGTTTTTCAACACGTTCAGCCAAAACATTTGGATCAGCAAATATAAAAACATTCACTCCGTTTTTCTTCAAATTCTTCATATTTTCCTCATCCATCACAACCCCACCACCCGTAGCAATCACCAAGCCAGATTGATCAGCAAATTCCTGACACACCCGACTTTCTAATTTGCGAAAATGATCCCAACTTTTCTGCTCCACAATCTGATTAATAGAAAGTCCTGCCACCTTCTCAGTCTCATGATCCAGATCCACAAATGGTCGTTTAAGCAATTTAGCTATTTTCTTGCCGTGTCGCGTCTTTCCACTGCATCGCATCCCCGTAAGTACCAAATTCTTATTTCCGAGCTTTATAGGCTTTGATAAATACATCCTCTCCAAGTCTTCCCAGAACTCTGGATAGGTTTTATCAGTACACCCAGGGTTTTCGATTCGGATTCCGGGTATTTTAGTCCCCACAACCGCAAAACACATTGCCATCCTGTGATCGTTATATGTATTAATCAAAACCTTCCCCTTGCCTTGAAGGCTGGATTGGCCAATCCAGCCTTCGGTACGAAGGGTATCGTTTGTTGTTTTCACCTTCACACCGATCTTCCCCAACTCTTTCTCCAATGCGGCAAGTCGGTCGGTTTCCTTAATCCGTAAAGTTGATAAACCAGTAATCTTAATTTGACCTTTTATAAACGGAACCGTGCATGCCAATGTCATCGCAACATCCGGCATATCTTCCATATCAATTTCGAGCTTTGAATTCAGATTTTTGAGATTTTTTAGAATAAAACCGTATCTCTCGTCACCTTGAATACTTTTTTTATTCAACTTTTCAGTTTTAACTGAATTTAAAGCCAAATTCTCTTTATGAACAAGTTTTTTACTCAAACTTGGCGTCAAAAGGTTCGAAAATCCGACCTTTCCATCATGCAGATAAGCCATCGAAATCCAGTAACTGGACGCCGACGCATCACCTTCAATCCAATAATCACAAGCTTTGTAAGTTTGAGGTTTGATCTCAAAAGATCGGTAATTATTATTCTTAACCTTAACTCCAAAAGCCTTCATCACCTCAATAGTCGTATCAATATAGGGTTTACTCACCAATTCCCCTATCACCTCTATCTTAAGTGGTTTTGGCAGTAACGGCCCAAGCATTAGAAGTGCCGAGAAATACTGACTACTCTTATCCCCCTTCATCTGAACCGCAAGCTTAGTCCTTAGCCTGCCTGTCCGGTAGGCAGGTCCATAGTCCTTAGTCCTAATTATTTTAAGAGGTGGATAACCGGTTTTATTTAAATATTCAACCTGAACGCCAATCTGCCGTAAACCTTCCACCAAGTCCTTTATTGGTCGCTCCTGCATGCGCCTATCACCCGTAATGGTAGTTGTACCCTCCCTAATAGCCATAACGGCCGTTAAAAAGCGTGTAGCCGTCCCAGCATTATGCAGATCAAACATAAAATCCCCTTTCTCAAACCTTCCCCCACATCCTTCAATCCCTATTCCATTTCTTAATTCACCTGTACTGAGCACGGTCGAAGTATAACTCTTAATTTTTAATTGCCGTAAGGCTTTCAGCATTACGACCGTATCATCCGATTCCAAAGCCCCATACAGCCCACTCTTCCCTTTCGCCAAAGCCGCACACAAAAAAGCACGATTGGTAATAGACTTGGATCCCGGCAGGGTAAGGAAAAAATCCAAGCTTTGCTTCAGTGGAATAACTTCTCTAAATTTCATAAAGGACTATCCGCTAAGACCAGCTAAAAGCGGTGCAAACGAAGTGAGCAATAAGGTAGCAATCGCAGCGATCACCACAAACTTAATTAGTTTTTTTTGTCGGTCTCGACGATTCATAGTGTAAACGTTAATTACTGTAATTCACCCTTAGCAACAATCACATCACTAAATGAGTGTACATTATTTTTATCATCTGTTACCTCCAATGTCACGCTATAAGTCCCAGGATTTTCAAAAGTATGAGAAGGTTTTCGACTATCACTCGTCTCCCCATCTCCAAAATCCCAACTATACTCACTCACCGCGCCGGTAGAACATTTAGAATCAAAAGTGACCGCTAAAGGAGCATTGCCTTCTTTTCGACTTGGCTCAAAACAAGCCCTGAGGGGAATTTCACGCACATAAATCGTTTGAATGGTTTCTGCGGACTCATTGTTATCCGTAGTTATTTTCAGCGTCACCTCGTAAGTTCCTACATTGTCGTATTTATGAGAAATTCGGGCGCTTGTAATGGATTTAGGCGACTCATCGCCAAAGTCCCATTCATAGCTCACAATACTGCCCTTATAAGCGCTAGAGGCAGAGCCGTCAAAGTTAACCGTAAGCGGAGCTGTCCCCTCTCCCGGATCAGCTGAAATAGACGCCTTTACGCCAGGCTCTTCAACGGTAACGGCAAGCATAGTATTGTGCTTCTGATCCTCAGAATCTTTCACGGTAAGCGTTACCGTATAAGTACCCGCTTCTTCGTAAGTGTAATCAACTTTCTGACCCACCTGAGTCGCATCCTCTCGTCCAAAATCCCAGTTATACTCCACAATATCATCATCAGAATCAGTAGAAGTAGAGGCATCAAATGAAATCTTAAGGGGAAGTTCACCGGACAATGTTCCTTCAGCAGTTGCTGCCGGAGTAGTTGTGATGCGGGCTTCCGGAACAGAAGAGATAGAACTGGTTTCTACATCCACCGATACTACAGCCTCATTGCCGGTATCTTCAGTAACAGTAAGGGTAACCTTATAAGATCCTGGATTGCTGTAAACATGAGAAACTGATTTGCCTTTTGAAACCTGCGAACCATCTCCAAAATCCCATTTATAGCCAGTGATTGAACCTTTTAAACTTTTGCTCTTCTCCCCATCAAACCGCACCTGAAATGGAATAACACCGGTTAACCCTGGAGTCGCCTCAATATCAGCGCTCAGCAATGGCTGACCTGCCTTAGTGATTTCAACATCCCGGTAAAAATTCTTAACTAAGTTCTGCTCATCCACAAAACGAAGGTGAACTGCAAATGTGCCTATCTGTTCAAATTTATGAGAAGGCTTAAGATTGTCTTTACCAGTCAATTCATAAATACCATCACCATCAAAATCCCAGTCGAGACTTTTTACTTTAGCCCCCTGAGGAATCAAATTACTGGCATCAAATTGAACCTCAAGTGGCGCCGTGCCACTTGCGGGACTCGCTTCAAACAGGGCGTCTTCAATCGAAAGTAGATAATTATACTGCCGACGAGCGTCTTCACCTGTAATCGTTACTTCCACCCCTACATTATAATTACCTTGTAAATTATAGAGATAGGAGATTTCAAGATCAGTGGCTGGAGTATTAAACGAACCGTCCCCTTCAAAATCCCAATTAAGAGCCGTGACTTGAAGTTTACTATTTTGAAGAGATTTTACGATATTCTCAGCGCTAAAAGTAACTTCAAGCGGAGCCTTAAGACCAGTCAATTCAGTGGGTTTGACCACGGTGATCTCAGCCAGCACTTTTTCAGCAGCAATTTCAATCTTACCGATAAAATTGTAGAGAAATAACCAGATAAACATCACAAGAATCATGGGAAGAACACCTACCAAAGTCATCTTTATGCCGCTCTTTTTAGCATCCTTATCTCCTTTCTTGGCAAAAAGAATTTTAAACACACCAATAACGGAGAGGACAAAGAAAAGGAGAGCCAGCAAGCCAAATGAGAGATTTACAATGGTTAAAAGAAAACGCTTTATGCCCGCCGCATCAATACCAAACGTGGCCAAAATAGGACTTTGCTCCCCGCCCGCAGCAATCACCAGCACCATCAGTACCACAAACACAACAAACAGACCTGCTAAACTCAAACCAATAATTGAAAGAAATTTGGCATTGCTCTTACGCTTCGCATTCTCCTTTCCGATTTTTGTTGGCGCAGGAGCAGGGGGTGGGGCAGGCTTAGTTTCTTCTGCACCTCCAGAGGGCTTGGGAGCAATGGGCTGCGCTTCGGAAGAGGGTTGATTAGCCTGAACAGTCTCAGCCTCAGGAGAAACTTGAGGTTGGTTTTCTGCAGGAACACCCTGAGAATTCTGACCTTCAGGCTGCTGCACATCATTTGGTAGATTTTCGTCTGACATTTTATTTTATTTTAAGTCGAAAATATTTTATCATAATACTAGACTTTTCAACAAGCTTAGTCCGCCTGCACTGAGCGCAACCGAAGTATAGTCCCTAGTCCCTAGTCCCTAGTCCTTAGTCCTTAGTCCTTAGTCCCTTGCTAATAGATTACCACCTACACAATCACTTCTCCCCAGACAGCGAAACTGACACTACGCAACTGATTGAACATATGAGAGATTTGGGGATCAATCATCTCTGTATCACCAATCACGGGGAGTTTTTTATTCACGAAGAGGAAATTGTTGGAGTGTTTGAATATGCCGAAGCCCACAACCGCTTTCAGAAAGACAAAAATGAACTCGATGAGATAAGATCGAAATATCCTGATATGGACATCCGTTTTGGCATTGAGCTCCAATATCAGCCAGAATGTCACGACGATATAAAAAAATTGATGAACGAACTTCCCTTTGATTTTGCCCTGGGCTCCGTCCACTTCATCGACAATATCATTATTTCAGGAGGAAAAAACGCCGGCCAGGCTTTTGAGAAAATGGATGAAGAAACCGCCTACAATAAATACTTCAACTCCATGCTCGAATGGGTTGAGTTAGCCTATTTTGATGTCGTCGCCCATTTCGATATCATCAAAAAGTTCGGCGTAAATTACTACGGGCCCTTTCAGCCCGAAAAATACAAAACAATCATCCAAAAGATCATCCAAAGCATGAAGGAAAAAGGAATTGGAATGGAACTGAATGCTGCCACTTTGCACAAACGCTGCAACGAAATAATGCCCCATCCTCAAATCCTAAAATGGTGCCTGGAAGCTGGAATCGAAACCTTTACCCTCGGCACCGATGCCCATAATCTCGAAACCGCCGGAAAACTGATCCCCGAAGCCCTACAAATAGCCAAAGACGTGGGTATCACACATCTTTCCACCTTTAAGAATCGTCAACCAGTACGACATGAAATCCAAAGCGCAGAGTAGGTTTTCCAACCTGCGATGCGTTTATTGGATTTATTGCGGTTTTATCCAATCCGGCGTAGGTCCTTTTTCATCAGCCCCTGCACTTGTATCACCTTCAGAAAGTGGAGGTGTTTCTTGTACAGGTGGGGTTTCAGACTGAGGTGCTTCTGGTGTTGGATCAACTGGTGTTTCAGGCTGATCGCTTATCGCTGCCTGCCCGCCTTCTGGCGCGAACTGCTGATCGCTTTCAGCAGCAGGTTTCTTCTTCTTTCGGCGTCTTCGTCGTCTTTTTTTCTTCTTTGGAGCTTCGCCTTCTGGAGTTTCAACAGGAGGAACAACAGGAGCCTTGGGCATTTCTGGTGCTGGCTCCTCTGCCGGAACTTCATCAGTTTTTTCCTCAACAGGAACTTCTTCAGTTAAGGGTTCAGAAACCTCCTCCGTTGGCATTTCCTCTGGCATTACCTCCTCAGTTGTTGGCTCTGAAGTCTCTGGAGCTACAGGAACCTCCTCAATTATTTCCTCAGCAGCTTCATCCACTGGCAACTCTTCATCCAAGGATGGTTCAGAATAGCCCTCACCCAATATATCAAGAGGTTCTTCAGCAGGCATTGGAGTTTCAATTCCCTCCTCAGGCGAAGAATAATCTTCAGAAAACTCTGGAGATTCATCGGACAAAGGTTCAGGAGATTCATCTTCAACAGGAAGCTCGAATGATTCTTCATCGATAGACTCCGCATTGTCCAAAGAAATTTCCTCTTCCGCTTCCCCTTCAATCACCTCAGTTCCCTTTAACCACTCAGGCACAGGGCCTTCCGCTTCAGTCGTAAAATCAGCTTCGACTGGCTCACTGCCTACGGCAGGTTCGGCAGGTGCCTCTTCCTGAGCAGGCTCAGGCGCTTCAGTTGTTTCTGCAAAAGTCTGTGGAGCAGTGGGTTCTGCAACCACTTCCGCAGCTGAATCATCCGTAGCCTTAACAGAGGGTTGATCAGTAGGCGTAGGCACATCCGCAGAGGGAGCTTCGGTAGCCTGAGGCGTAACAGGAGGCGCTTCATGCGCTCCGATCATCGTCAAAACCTTCGCTTTAAATTCATCAATCAGCTCTTCAAAAGTTAGGTCTGGATGCTGAACTTTAAGGTAGGCAAGAAAACCGCCAACAATAAGAAGAATAAGACCAAGCACAATTACAATCAGTAAAAAGAATATCTTCAGAAGCCGGATAAACACATTTGATTTCTTGACCTCTTGCTCCTCACCACCAGTAACCATCATTGCGCCATCTTCAGCACCCACCACATCAGCCGCGTCAGCAATCTCAATTTCAGTGGATTTAGTATCCGTTACCTGATCTGAATCCGTAATAGTCAAAGTCACCAAATACTTACCCTTAACGGTATAACTATAGGTAGGATTCTCCCCCCCTATTTCAGCGATCTGATTCTGATAATTTGAATCATCAGTATCTCCAAAACTCCACTGATAGAAAAGATTTTTATCAGTCAAATTATAGGAAGCTGAAGAAAGATTAGTGAAACTCACCGTAGAACCTGAAACCTCATAAGAAAAATTAGCTTTAGTGAGCTCAACATCTTTTGCAACAATATCTAAAGTCCGCTCAGCAGAATTACCCGCTTTATCAGAAATCTTCGCTGTAACGGTAAAAGCGCCTGGCTCATCATATATATATTGGGTTGTATTATCGCCTTCAATTTCTTTATCGAATGTTCCATCTCCATCATAATCCCATTCAAAAGAATACTGACCCAAACCTTGTTGAAGTCCTTGAACCGTAAACAAAATAGGATCTCCCTTAACCACAAAATCTTTGTCAGCTGTTAACTGAATACCACCCGCTTGCTCTACATCTTTAATAGAAGGGGCAGGTGAAGCTGGCTTATCCCCAAATGTGATTTCTTTCTGAACCCGGCTCCCTTTACCCTCTTCACCCACTACAATAAGCTGGGCAATGATCTGTTCTTCTGTTTTTGCATAATCAACATCAAAAACGTCACCGGTCTTAAAAGAAAGGTCGTTGAGATTATCAATGTCATTTTTAGGATCACCATCACCGTCACTGTCTTCAAAAATATTCTTATCGAGTCGATATTCCAGTATCCTTCCTTCCGAAGGACGGGCATAAAAAGAAACAGTATGAGAATCTTCCCATAAATGAATTATACTATCGGTTTCATCGGCCTTAGGCAGCGTCTGGAGGATTGCTGTGGGATCACCGGTAGTCCGATGTTCCTCAAACAAAATTTCAACCTGCTTCTTAACCTTTTTACCACTCTTATCTACTAAAGTCACCTCAGCAACAGTTTTAGCTGAATCACCCTGTTTATAATCAGCCGACCAAGCCGTGCCTGTTAAATACGAGTTGTCAGAAGCATTGTCGATATCGTTATTGGCAGTACCGTTATCATCGCTATCTTCATATATATTCTGATCAATACGATATTCCAATATATCCCCATAAGAATCAGCCAGTTCAAATTGAACCTTGCCGTCACCCAGTAACGTCACTTGATCCGAACCATTCATCGGAGGAAGCGTTTTGAGATGAATAGAAATCAATGATTCACTCGCTCCGGTAGCCACCGTCGCCTTACCTAAAACTTCACCGTCTTTCGAGACCACTTCACCAGAGTCATTCAACGTTCCAATTACCTTACCGGTCTCATCGACTACAACATTATTTCTACCAACCGTTCCAAGCGCCTTCCCGTCTTCATCCCGAAGGATATCCCCCAGCTTCGCGTCAGAAACAGGTGTGGCGGAAAGACGGCTGTAACGGTCTCCGGATAGAACATTTATTGTTGTGGATTCAACTTCATTACCAAAAGTGGCGGTTAAATTGATTTTAAATTCACCTTGGCTATTAAAGGTATAGCTAAAATTACGCCCGGCTTGAGTCGCTAAAATTTCAGTTCCCTTTGCCACTGTCCATTTATAGTTAGCAGCCGAATTCTTACTGTCTGCGATTAAATCAGCTCGCTCACCGATTTTGACTTCCATCTTCCCACTCGCCATCACCAGACCACTTCCGATCAGGAAGGTTCCGAGGAGAACAGCCACTGCTTTTTTTAACTTTATAAACATTTAATCTTCTAATCTTTTAATCTTGAATCTTGTAATTTAATAAATTATTTAACCTGAAGAACAGCGTCTTCAGTTAACTCTCCGTAAACGGTATTGGTCGCGCGTACCTTAATACGCACCCTACCGGAATCAACACCGGTAAAAACAGATGAAGCCTTGGAATCTTCGGCCGTCACTGGATTTGGAGTGAATTGACCACTGCCATCTGCAACTTCAAAGTAAACAATACCTTTATAAGGAGTTCCATCTGCATTCAAAACCGTAACATTCACATCAGCCGTACCCCCTTTCTGAACCGTTGAAGGAGCAACCTCAATATCCACGGTTGTAAGTGGATTCCGGGGTGCCGTTACCTTTAAGGATTGATAAGTATTTCTTAAACGATCCTCATCGGTCAAACTTAGGTTAATATCCCGAACCACAACGCCTTCTGACCCCAATGAGTCCTTTACTTTCAGGCGCACTCGGTAATTAGCTTTAGCATCATAAATAAAACCTGGCTGCATTTCAGTCGATTGCACATCATCATCCTTCGTTCCATTTCCATTAGCATCATCATCAATATCAAAATCCCATTCATACCGAAGGGTAGTGTCAGAAAGAGAGGGGTCAAAGCGCGAATGACCGCCATCAAAAGTCACTTTGGTTTCATCAATAGAATAAGTAAAAGCGGCTTGAGGTAATGAATCGGTTGATTCCACAAAAACTGCTTTAGTCGCGCTACTCGATAGTCCTCGATGCACCACTTTAAGGCGTACATCGTATTCTCCCGGTGTATTGAACTGCCGGTTCACCTGAGCACCCGAAGTTGTATCATCAAATTCGCCATCGCCGTCAAAATCCCATCGGAAAGCGTCGGAAGGGAGTTCTTCACCTTGAGGGTCATAAGACTTTGAGATAAAAGTAATGCTATCTCCTGTGCTAATAGTGGTTTTATCTAGAGTAAACTCAGCCACTGGCGACAGATTCGGACCATTTTTTACATCCATATAGCTGACTTCACCAAAGCGTTCAACAGTGCTATACACCCCGTTATCATTATCGGTAACCTCCACCACAAAGAAGTAGCGATTAACAATGTCAGCCTCTCCAAAAGACGTAATGGTCATATTCGTTTCAGAAGTCGAAGTACTATGAGTTCCAAGCTTTGCGCCTTCGAATCCATCCCGATAATACCACCAACGGTATTTTTTAATCGTACCATCCAAATCTTTTGGATTGATGACCTTAAGTTTTATTTTGGTTGGCGTGACAAGTTCATCAATCGCATCTGCCAAAATAGGTGGAGTAATCACAAAATCCTTAATCTCAGGAAGCTGATTGATCACTTTAAAATAAGCAATATCCTCCTGACTCAAACTCCCTTTCAGTTGGTCTTTAACCACCAGGCTAACTGAGAAACATTCCCCCTCACGGTTAATCTCATCAAATTTATAACGGGTCTGTTTCTGACTGCTCTTTTCACCACCAGGAAGCTTCCAGTCATACAGTAACAAACGGGATGATCCATCGGTATTAATGGAATCTTTTGCATCCAAAAGGATGCTGTCCATTCGAGTCACTACTGCCGCATCCTTTCCCTCACCACAAAGATCTTCTACCAATAGTGGCTGCCGACCATTCGTTGTATGAGTGATTGCTGCCACAGGCTCATCGGTAGAACCGACCAGAATCCGAAGCGTATCGACATTATCATTATCATCTTTGTCGAAGAAGTTCATTCGAACCGTGAATTTACCCGTCTTATCATAAGTATGTGAAATAGTTGTTTCTTCTGTACTATCGGTTTCATCATCTCCAAATTCCCAAAGGTAGGCTACAGAATTGGAACTCTCGGCGGTAAACTGGATAGGTTCACCCACTCGGGTGGCACGCTTATCCACTTTAATATCACCTACTAAAACCGATTGAATGGAAACGTTCTTATTTACCTGACGGTGTTTACCAAAAGCATCTTTGACTTGAAGCACCACATTGTATTCACCTACCTGCAGGTACTCATGAGTCGCCAAAGCCTCTTTCTTATCAACGAGTTCAAAATCGCCATCCCCGTCAAAATCCCATGAAAACGTGATCACATCACCGGAATCCGGGTCATAACTGTTGATCGCATTAAACTCAACCCGATTAGGGTGATTTTTTTCCGGGATATTATAGTTAAAACTGGCCACAGGATCTCTGGAAAGCACTTTAAGAACATCAACAAATTTATCCTGAGTTCCAAGAATATCGGTTACCACTAACGTGATTTTATAATCACCGGGCTTAGCAAAGCGATGAGTAAAACTGCTTTCACTGTTATCCAGCACTTTTTTACCGTCAGCATCTTCAATCTTCCAATCAAAACTCTTGATCACTCCATCGTCACTTCGTGAGCCGGCTCCTGAGAATTTAAACTCTGTATTCACATTAGACGAAGGTGGAGAAACCGTAATATCCGCTGCAAGTGATTTAACATTCAATTTAACCACTGCTGAATCCTTGGTTCCCAGATTATCGGTGACAGTAAGCTTGAGGGTATATTCCCCTTTCTTAGCATACGTATGAACCACCGTCGTTGGGCTATTCCGAACATCGAGAGTTGCATCACCAAAATTCCATTCATACTTTTCAATTTTACGACCCAAAGACGCCTTAGTGGGCGAAGGGTCAATCGAAAGACCTGCCTGGGCTTCCTTTAACGTTACATTAAAGAAATCCTTAGCTTGTTTTCCGTTGATTCTAAACGCTACATTCGATGTAGGAGGTTGAGCCTTGATCCGAACCACCGAAACGCCGTCAGCAGCCGTTTTATAGCCATCAGCATCCTTCTGAGAAGTAGAAGCTCTGAGACGAACCGCATACGAATTCGGTTTAGTGAATTCATGAAGCACTACGGGATCTGACCCAAGTGACACTTCATTGCCTGAATTATCAAGGAATGACCATTTGTATTCACTGATCGTTCCACCCGTTGGATCCACACTATCAAGTCCATCCAACTGAACCGTAAAAGGCACATTGCCAACCCCGGGAGTCGCTGTTATTCGGGCTTTAACAATAGGATATTTGCGAATCAGTTCTTTGAGCTTTTTATATTTAGCCTCAAAGCGCCTGTATTTAACCTGATCAGCTGGGCTATCGATCACATCATCAAGAGCTTTTGAAGTTTCATCATAAGAAGTAATGATTTCCTTAGATTCAGGCATATTCTTTCTGAGTTCATCCAGCTGATCCCTGAGTATCTTAAGTCGAGTCAGGCCGCTTAAAAATTGTTCTAAACGCACCACTTCTTCCGGAGTCAAGCCATACTTTCCTGGATTGTTAATCATGTCTCGGATGTTCTCGATTTTTTTATCGATCGTATTGCCATTTTTTAGTGCTTCATCAACCTTTTTCTTTGCGGCTTCAGATAGCTTTTTGTCGTTTAGATTAAGGTCATTCTCAAGCCCCTTCATCGTTTCATCCATCTTATCTGTGTTCTTTTTAGAGGCTGGCTCTGCCTCACTGCCTGTCACAGAATTCTTATCTTTCACTGGATCCTCCTTAAGGGCTTCACAAACACTGTTTAAACAGTTGTAGCCTCCAGGACAATCAGCGCTAGTGGTACACGCAATGGCAGAACTCGGTGGAGTAACTGTTTCAGTCCCTGCAGAAGAAGTAATAAATCTTACAATTGAAAAAGAAAGAATTACCACTACAATCCCCAAAGCAGCATAGGTCATAATTTTCTTCGCCTTCGTAATCATCTCCTCATTCCCACCGCTAAGCACCCAAAGTACACCCGCATAGATGAACGCTAAAGTGGCAAAGAAGCCCAGGAAGCTGATAAAATAATTCACCATAGCCAGCAAGGTATCTCCAAATGATTTCTTAGAGATTGACGAGCTGATTTCTACCGTACCAGAGCCCTGTGGTATTGAAAGCCCTGAACCTCCTGTAGAAAGATTACCCGCTAACGCTTCAGGAACAGTATTCACTAAAACCACAGCCAATATCATCATTATAAAAACGACTGAAAAAGATTTTAGCCAGTGCTTTAGATTAAAACATTTCATAAATTTACTGTTTCTGAATACCCGTTACCAGCTCCTGGGTAAGGAGTTGGACAATGCTGTAAGAAAGAATCACAACAATCAGGCCGAGTACCGCATAAATCATCACCTTCTTGGCCTTCTGAACCTGCTCATCATTACCATAAGCCGTGATATACAAAACCCCAGCGTAAACAAAGCCGACAAAAGCCGCAATCGCCAGGAACGGTAAGGCAAAATTCACATATTTTAGCACCAAATCTCCTACATCACTCGTTCCAGTCACCCCACTACCCTCAAGAGAACCTTTAATATTATCCACTCCCGACTGAGTATCTGTCTTTGTTTTATCTTCAGAGCCCTTAAAGATCTGAGCCAACCCCTTAGGCGCAAAAGCAAAAAACAGCACCATCACTGAGATGATTCTGCTATAAACATTTTGAATTATTTGTGCAATTTTCATTTTTATTTCTGAACCTTAAGTGCGTGTAATTGGGCTTAAAGCTTAAAGCTTACTGCTTACGGCTTTTTATGTTTCTTTATATTATAGCAAATTTGACCCAGATTTGCAAGATTTCTACCCTCCTTGGAGCTAGCCCCTAATGATTCTCATGATTCCAATTGTATTTTGACAGCATATGTAAACCCTTTCAAATCCTGCTAATCAATCCTGAAAATCCGCTAAATCAAGAGGATCAACGGTCAAAAACCCACCCTCAATTGAGAGCGGGCTTCTTTAATTTAAAACAAATGATTATTTAAGTTTCAGGTCTAGATCATAAACAGCGCGACCAACACGGATAAAGTGTGGATTTTTCTGAAGATTTAGACTGATAGTGCCGATTTTAACCTTACGCTGCTTTAACACCATTTCAACGATCTTCTTTTTAGGCATCGCTCCGTTTTTCTCGAGTAATTTCTCGATAACATCAGAAACCGTTCCGGGCTCATAACCCCAGGTAGAAAGGGCGTAAAGTCCGCGTCCGACCAAAACGAATTGGTCATAACGGATCAGTTCGTTGTGAACCGCTTGAACCGTTACCATTTTCTTATCAAAACCGGTTTCAGCAATACGATTCGCAATCTCAACAAAGTGAAGTGGCTTTTTAGACTTTTCCAGAACGATAATAGCCTTATCACGAATAGATCGAGGATTCACATGTCTCCATTCCATCAAGCCCCATTTTCCGTCTACATTGCGGGCTCTTTTATCAGTTTTGAGACAAGAGATAATCAATTGACTTGAAACAGCTTTCTCTTTGAATAAATTGAGGTTTTTGACCACAGAAATAATCTGATCTTCTGTCATAACATCCCCTGTTTTCTTCAAAGTACTGATAGAAGCTTCGGCGATCTTTCGAACCTCCTTAAGGGCAATTTCTTTAAACATCCAGAACGCTTCAGAAGTAGCCGTTCGAGGAGATTTTCGAAGCTCTGAATCGCAGTTTAATGATAGAACAATAATACTGCCATCTACTTGAGATTTGCTATAAATGCTTTGAAGCATCTTATTGATGATCTCAGATTCAAGCATCACGCCTCCTTCTTCTTCAATAAATTGCTTAGCAAGACGGTTTACAAGTCTAAGTTTAGTATTGCTAACCGTTCGGCGAAGCTTATTCAAAGCAATATTCTCAATCTGGCGAATTCGTTCTCGGGTAACAGAATAATGACGACCAATCTTATCAAGGGTCTGCCTTGGTTTATTATTAAGACTGAAACGCTTAATAATAACGTCTTTTTCTTTGTCCGTTAAAACCAAGAACATATCATCAATCACTTCCTTAAGGTCAAGATCATTTTCTTGAAGGACTGCCAGTGCTGGATTTACCTTGGAATCCTGTTGGTTCGATGTACTTTGCATAAAATCTAAAGGGTTATGACTTATTTGTTTGGAGGACAAATGAATGTAGACAAACCTTATCTTAATAAAGTTTTTTTGGAGGCGTCAAGTAGATCATTTTAAGCCGAATGAATCCTGACGATCTGTCTCCTACAAATACCAATTAATAACGGTTAAAAAGGTACTTATTATATATCAATTAAATAATTTGTCAACTATTTTTCTGACTTTATTAATTCACGGCGTTCTGCTTTACGTAAACGAGCCTTTTCCTTATTGCGGCGAACGCGCAATTTACTCTTAGGGCGTTGAACGGCGGCAGAACTCAAACCATGCTGTTTACTGGAAGATTTATTAGACATAAAAGAAAACATGTAAAAACTGGAACTAAGCTTAACGGGTAATTACCCTACCTGTCAAGGGCCAAGTTAAATCGTAATAAAACATCTAAATATGTCTTGTTTAAGCCATTTTTAGATAAAAGAGCCTTGAAGTTTATCTAAAATTCCATCTGAATTCCAACCGGGCAATGATCAGAACCCATCACTTCAGGGAGAATAAAAGCGTCCTTGAGGTTCTTTTTGAGTGCCTCCTGCACAAAAAAGTAATCAATTCTCCAGCCCACATTCCGTTCTCGAGCTCGAGTCTTTAAATCCCACCATGAATAAAGCTCAGGCTCAGGGTGAAATTCCCGAAGACTATCAATAAACCCCTTTTCTACGACTCTATCAATCCATTTACGCTCAATCGGCAAAAAACCAGACACCTTTTCATTTGATTTAGGGCGAGCCAAATCGATCTCTTTATGAGCTGTATTCACATCACCGCAAAAAATAACCTTCTTCCGCTGCCTTCTTAAATGTTCTACATGTTCCAAAAAAGCATCGTAAAATTCCAATTTATAGTTAAGGCGGTCCGAATCCTTCTTTCCATTTGGAAAATAAACATTCAATAAGATAAAATCCTTGAATTCAGTACTCACCACTCGCCCCTCACAGTCAAATTTCTCCACTCCAAAACCGACTTCTACCGAAATAGGCTCTTCCTTTGTAAACGTTGCCACACCGCTATACCCCTTTCTGGTCGTAGCAGAATGCCAAAAAGAATGATATTTCTTATGATCCGTCACCTCCCTCGTCAATTGCCCCCTCTCTGCCTTAGTTTCCTGTAAACAAAGTACATCAGGCTTTTCTTTGTCCAGCCATTCTAAAAAGCCTTTTTTGAGTTGGGCTCTTATGCCATTAACGTTCCAGCTTAAAATTTTTATTTTTTTAGTCATTTTACTTGGTTAAATCCAATTCAATATAACACAAACTAATCCCACCACTATAATTGAGAAATTAGTAGGCTTGAAAAATAAAAAAAAGCCCGAATCCGGTACGGCAGGCTTTTTAAGGAGGGTGGTTCGTAGCACATCCTTGCTACTATCTACGACCTATTAACTATTTGTTTTAACAGGTTCGTAGTAGCCTTCTGTACTATCTACGACCACCCACAATTTACCATGTATAAATTTTGTATGCAAGCCCTTTTTAGTTAAAATGATCCTTATATTAAAGACTTAGACTTGCAATAGAAATAAATTATGTCGAAAGAAAAGTTTTGAAATCGCCTACAGACTTTGGCCCCATGGTTCGTTTCACCTCCTTTCCATCCTTCAAAAGGATGAGGGTAGATTGAGAATTAACCCCAAATTCCCTCTTTTGAGCCGTAGCCTTATCGTAATTCAGCTTAAAACCAACAATATCCTTATTATTTAGCTCTTTAAAAGCTGCTTTTGCTTTAGGCTCGTTTCCGATACAAACTGAACACCAGTCCGCATGAAAATCCAGCATCACGGTTTTTCCGTCTTCAAGAGCGCTTGCATACGCTGAAGGAGTAAAAGCCTGAAGAATACCAGCAACGTAACCGCTATCAGATTTTTCAACCGCTACGGTATTAGCATTCGCTTCAGAGTCTGACGTTGAAACGCGGGAAGTGTTATAGATGGCAACAGCCACGACTCCGATAATAAATAAAACCACAAGCGGAGTAACAAAGCCCTGTGGTTTACATGATTTCGATTGTGCGTTTTTCATAATTTTATTAGGTTAAAGAATAATCACACGAGCCCACTTTAAATGGAATCAAAAAACCCTTCAGTAGCCTTCGCTACATCCATCAATTGTGCCTTTAATCAAACATTGATATTATTAAATCAACTTAATCAACGAATCATGTCAAATAGTCAGCCAATGATCTTAAGGGACATCAACATATATGAAGGAATCCCTGAAAGGAGCTTTTGTAAACTAGCCCCCAATTCCTTTGAAGATAATTTTTCGAAAGGCTCACAGCTATACACTCCTCATAAAGACGATGGAAAAATCTATGTCATACACAGAGGTGAGGTAGTGCTTTATCATTCAAAAGATGGTAAACGGGCCATTTTTGATACTCTCGGACCCGGAACAGTGTTCGGCACCTTTGATCCAGCCAGCCCAAAACCCAATCATTTTGCGCAAACCACCAAAAACAGTTACTTATGTGTGACTCCAGTAGACGAATTTTTGAAAGTAATATCAGCACACCCTGAAGCCATGCTGAAATTCATGCAAAAAATGGCCAATCGAATCAATGATTATGAGGAAAAAATATCCACCAATATTGATACAGCTTCAGAAAAAATTTATCAGGAATTGAACCGATTGAACAAAAAGCGAAGTAGTTTTATGGGAAAATTGATAAAAATCCCCCTTCAGATCACCCATGAGCAAATCGCTGAACGAACGAACCTAAACCGTGTCACCGTCACAAGATCTCTCAAGAAACTCAAAACAGATGGCTTGGTGAGTATTGAGGAAGGGACGGGAATCATCGACTTAAAACAGAATTGATAGGCCCCATCTTCCATCATTCTCAATGTCATCTCCGAGCCCCATCGGAGATCTATAGATTCCCGATCGGAGTCGAGAATGACAGAGGGGTTACATTTAGGAAAAGTTGAATCGTTATTGAGGTTAAGGTAAAATCGGATCAATGTAACCAAAAATAAGATGTATAAGATAAAATTAAATGAGAAAGAATATGAAATTGACCCCAAAAGCGACGATCATCTGATGCAGCAACTCGTTGCACAAGGAGTTGAGATTGTCGCCGCCTGCGGCGGTGCCGGCATTTGCCAAACCTGCGCTTTTAAACCTGTTAAAGGTAAGTTTACTGCCCTTACAGAAACCGAAAAAATGATGGACTTACCCGACGGCCAACGCCTCTGCTGCCAAACCATGCCGGAAAGCGACGGAGAAATCGAACTCGTTTACTAATAGAACTAAGGGCTAGGGATTAAGGACTAAGTTGCATTTTTTTAATAAGACCTAGTCCCTAGTCCTTAGTCCCTAGTCCCAATTGAATGTTACCTAAAGTTATTTTAGTCGACATCATCGCCCCCGACACTACCCCGGAAGACAGCCTAGCCAGACTCACAGAGCTCGACCGGCTGGTTTCAACGTACGGTGGTTTTGTGATCATCCGAAAGATTCAGCGCAGGCAGCTGCCCAACTACAAAACTTTTGTTGGAAAAGGGAAATTGGATGAAATCGAAGAAACTGCTCTCAAGGAAAAGGTAGATTTTATCATCATCAACAATCTTCTAAAACCCGAACAGCTCTACAATTTAGAAAAACGATTCGAAAAAGCAGGAATAAAAGTATGGGATAAAATCGATCTCATTCTAGAGATCTTTGCCAAGCACGCCACCACAAAGGAGGCGAAACTCCAGATTGAACTCGCCAAACTGCGTCATCTGGGTCCGCGCATCGCCAAAATGGGTACGGAACTGATGAGGCAGGCGGGTGGAATCGGAACAAGAGGTAAAGGGGAAACCAATATTGAAATAATGAAACGGCATATTAGGTCCCGTGAACAGCACATCAAAAAACAGCTCAAGAAAATTGAGAAAAACCAGGAAGGGCAGCGTAAAAAACGAAGAAACACAGGCTTTAAAACCGCCGCCATCGTCGGCTACACCAATGCCGGCAAATCACAACTGCTCACGAGTCTCACCAACAAAAAAGTAAAAGTAAAAGATGAGCTGTTTGCAACCTTGGATAGCCGAATCGGGAAAGTTTATCTGCCCGAAAAAAACGCCTGCTGCCTGCTGAGCGATACCATTGGCTTCATCCGGAATCTTCCGCCCGAGCTTGTAGAAGCCTTCCACTCAACCCTGGCCGAAACCATTCACGCCGATCTAATTCTTCATGTTATCGATGCAGATGATTTAGACATGGAATGGAAAATTAAAGTGGTTGATGAAGTTTTAAAGAAACTAAACTGTGAAACTAAAAAAACCATCTATATTTTCAATAAAATAGACCTCTTAAAAGACGTACAAGTCGATGAGCTGGCTGAGGATTTTAAGAAGCTAAGCCCAGTATTTGTATCCGCTTCAGAAAAGAAAAATCTGAATGAATTAAAATCGAAACTTGCGCTACACCTTTAAATAACCCCAGCTCCGGAGGGTTTTTAATGCTCTTCTTCTGGATATTCTGTACAATCTAATAATGTTTGCATTGCCTTTTGCAAATCAACTCCCAAATCCTCATTAGTTTCTGCCTCTCTCCAATGTTTTTGTTCGTCTAAGCGTAGTCTGTGGGCGCTTGTTGCCATAAAAACGTTTTCTACTTCAGTTCTAAATAGACCGATAGAATATAAACGTTTTTTAAACACACATTCAACTTTGAAGTCCGCACTGGGAAAATTTGTATGATTTTCATCATTTTCTAATGAAGCTAATGCTCCTGGTTCAGTTTCCATAGTTTTTAAATTAATAGATTAAGAGGGGCTATTATATATTATATTAGTAATATTGTCAATATTATAGTTTCGTTATTTTCTACAATTCGGGCTAGTAAGAAGTTGCGTAGTATTAAAATATCTGCGAGCGCTAGCGAGTCAAACACTGCGCAATTTGGATGAGCGAGCGTTAAGAATAAAATATCATAACAATTTTTTTGCCCTAATGATAATCTTTTGAATATAATCGGCCTTTTCCTTCGTGTATTGTTTACGATTATCAGAATACTCTTTTTCTAACTGTTTCTTAAGTTCGCCATATTCATCTCTTGCGTCTTTGTGCTGTCTGAGATAATCGCGGAACAGTATGTGCTCAATCCAAAAGCCACTATTCTTTTTTGTGACATGTAGATAATGTGTTCGATTATCCTCAGCCCCTTTAACAAAAAGACGTCTCTCAAATACACCTTGTTCACCTCTATCCTTGTACCCCATTTCACTTAATATTTTATATATTTCTTTTGCTTGCCTCATTTTAGAAAAACCAATCATTATATCGATTATCGGTTTTGCAGGCACATTTGGAATGGCGGTACTTCCTACATGCTCGATATCTATTGTGTTATCAAGTGTAGCTGTAAGTAACTGTTTTTCTTTTTCAAACAGTTTCTCCCATCGAATATGGTCAGACGATAATTTAACAGTACCTCTTTTTAAGCCGATCATAAAGATTGTTATGATATTTTATTTAGTGAGTGAATCTTATAGCCCGTGCTGTGTGATGATACTCTATAGGTTTTTTGAATTATCTTCAATATTATGCTATAATGTCAAGAATATTATATTTATGTCATTCGAAAAATCTGAAATTTCAATCGAGACACTTCCGGAGAACCATCTGGTTATGCAATTAATTCACGAAAGGGAAGATCTTCGCTATATTTTAAAAGGTGGTACTATTGAAGTTGAACAGGCTAAACAGGGTGATGGTGTGAATGTTGTTCAAATTTACACCATTGGTGATAAGAAATACGTTCATAAAGAATCTGAATTACCTCAGAATATTGTGAGTGAGAGAATTGGCACAAGTCTTTGTCGACAGGCTGGTATTAATGCACCTGTAGTACAGTTTTCAGATGAAACAGGAATGCTCGAAACTTTTGTCGACGGAGTCCCTCTTAATTCTGAGACTTTGGATCAGGAGGAAGTTCGTGCGGGCTGCCATGATTTAGGTAAGGTTTTTAAAAAACTTCATTCCGTGAAGGCAGACGGCTTTGGTCTTTTCCGTAGCAAAAATCAAAATGAATACAATACGTTAGCGGAGTATTATAGCCGCCTTAAAGAACGTAATCTTTCTCGGGCAATCAAATCCGACCTATTTTCTGAAGATCAAACTCAAAAAATAGCACGCATATTTGATGGGTATATAGAGAGCTCAAGCGATCAACAGCCCGTTCTAACACATCAGGATATTGGATTGCAAAATGTACATGTGCAAAATGGTCGTGTGACTGGCTTGATTGATTTTGCTGATTGCCAAGGCAGTATTCCTGTCGCTGATTTTGCACGGCTCTATGTTCAACAGCGTTTACAACCAGAAAAGCCACCTTATTTCGATTGGGTTACGGAAAGTTATGGTGAAGTTAATTTTGAAGGACTAAAGCCCTTTGTAATAGTGATTTTGATTAAATATATCCTTTCCAATCCCCTAAAGATTGATGTGAATAAGATGAAGCAAGTTCTCGATGAAATTTTAGAAAACTAATTTACATATAGAGTAATTTCACACAACGTCTGCATGTCCGTAATTATAATCAGATTTGCTGGATTTTAACCCACTCCTTTTCACTAAAATCAAACCTTAATTCGATAGTCTTATTATTGTTTTTAAAGCTGATATCAACGACATCTCCGATATTGAAATCATAGGGAAATGTATGAGACGTTATTTCCCACCCATTATAAGAAGAGGTGTTAGCGCTGACATAAGCATCATCAAATTCTATAGTCGTGTAACCGTAAATATTGCTCGTATAATTTAAATTGATTAAAAGATTTTCAGATACTTCATCGGGCATCACACTAAATCCTGAGCTACCATCCGGATTAATAGCAAGTTCGTAAATAGTACAATTGTCATTATCAAGATACACACCGGAATCAATAAAGTATTTTAAACGAACACGGTCATTATTACACCCCTGAACGGTCGTAAATGTATATTCACCTCCATCATCGATCATAACATCGTATTTGGAACCAGAATATTCTTCGGGAACTGCCATGCCTGGATTATCAGTAGACACGGAGGATTCACCTGTTGTGAAGTCTTCCGTAAAATACATCTTGCCGTCTTTCACATAAACTCCAATCCCCACGTCAGTGAACTTAAGACAAGTTGCCAGAATCGTAGTGCGGTGATTATGACACTCATGAGGTTCGGGCATAAATATATTGGTATGAACGTCCTTCACGGCCTGATAAGGGCTTCGATATTTTGAAACGACCCCTTTTCCCACATTCTCCCCTGCCCTGCCGGGATAATTATAATATTTCTTTATTCTGTCCCAGGATTGACTGCCATCAGAACCCTGATGGCTCATATCACCTATATTTTCAGCCATATCCTTTGCATGATCTCTGGCTGACATGGTCAGTTCCTTTTTCAATCTGAGCTCAGTCGTGACTCCATTATCTTTTCGTAATTTTAGAAGTAATAGAAAAGTCGAAAATTCCGCGCCAATCTCTTCCGTCCATACAGGATCATCCATATAATCGATCTGCATTATGCGCGCCACCATTTCCGCAACCTCACCTCTGGTACGGTCATTTGACGGGTAAAAATAATTACCTGATTCTTCAAGAAAGTTTTTCTGTTTAGCGGATTCAAGATATGGCGCGTACCAAGCATCGAAAGGGGTGTCCTTAAACAGCGCTTTATTGGGAGTCCCCTGCTTTATCTCAAAAGCATTCAGAATGATTTTTAATGCCTCAACCCTATTCACATTCTGAGAGGGTTGATAGGTTCCATCTGGATACCCCTTCACCCAATCTTGATCGAGCGCATAA
>JAJDCE010000062.1 GCA_029260985.1 Patescibacteria group bacterium
GACGGATATATATATTATACATACCCCCTTAAGGAATATAATATTAATATGAAGACAATAACAAAATGTATAGAAAATAACGAAAAAATATATACACTTTCTGGCACAGCTCCAGAAAAAACTTTTTTTCGTTCGGAAGCAATATTTAAAAAAGCGTTAAGTTCATTTGATTTTGAATAATTCCTAACTCCATTAATCTGTCGGCAATAGACCAATAATCTCATTTGTATATTCCTGAATTTTACACCTTAGCGAAGTATCAATAATTCCTGCCTCTATTGCATCCAAGACCCTTGTAAAAGGTGGTAATTTCCCTTCTTTGATAATCTTGTTTAAATAAAGATAGGCCACTAGCATATATCGAATGTTTTTTGTGTGTTTTTCTAATATGGCAAAGTCAGGCATTGGCAATTCTTCTGGTGATTTCTTTGCTTCTTTATAAATTTTGGCAAAAAATGATCCGTGAACAAAATTACTTCTCTCCGAATACAAATCCTTAATTTGTTTTTCAATATCGCTAATTACACTGCCTAGCAAAACAGCACTTCTTTTACGTAATCGATAACCAATTTCAGATTTGTCGCACTCATCTGAAAGGAGCGTTTCCAAAATTGTAGATAGGGCTGCAGCCTCCTCTTGCCATAAAAAAGATTTTTTTCGAAACTCATACTTTCTAAGTCCAGTGAACATTTCAAAGGCTATAAACAATCGCCAGTCCTCCTTGTTCCACTTGGCAGTTCGTGGAGCTTCCCAAACACCATAAGTTGATTCTGTACTTAGCTTGTCAAAAAAAGCGCAAAAATTTTCACTCTTAAAATTATTAATTCGATTTTGTGAGTGATAATAAACTGAAGGTAATTCAGTTTTTTCATAATTTTTGGCTATAACACTAATGCCCATTCCACTCACATAAAAAACTGGATACAAAAAATTAAGTGAATAAAGCTCAATTAAGGAATATATTTCACCAAATCCATCAGAAGACATATTTACGATAGTATCTGGGATCATCAAACCCCATGAAGCATTATCAAATCTAACCTGAGTAAAATTAAAGGGTGTATTATCGGGATTTTCATACTGCCTGACTATATTATCATTAAGCGGCTCAACAACCGCCATGGTGGTGGCAATATATTCATCGTACTTAAAAAGATTTAGATTCCAACATTGATAATTGTCCGAAAATTCAATAATTTTTTCCTCTTGGTTAATTTTTGGACCCGAGAATGCAATAAAAATTTTTTTCATAATAATTCAATCTTTATTTACTATTTTTTTTACATAAAAAATCAAATAAATCATCAACAGATTCAAATTTAGTATCTTTCGCCTGTTTACGAATAGCTATATATTTCTCACTGATAATATATTGAACATCTTCCTCTTGAATAACGACTGAAGCTTTTCTTTTAACCTGCTTATTTGTAAGAATTTTTTTAACAGCGATTTTAAGGAGGTCATAAGTCATACAGGTTACCAAGCCTGTTAAGATATTGATCATGATGACCATTGGCAAATCACCAGCAGAAAGGCGTACTAAATCATCCCTAATCTCAAATTGAAAATCATCTAAAAATATATTTTTTACAAAATCAAATTCCTCTTGCGTACTTTCGCGACCAATCGCAATGCTTATCTCAGACTTCTTCATAAAATTACTTTAATTATAAGGCAAATCGGAGTAACATTCTAACTCCTTAAATCACTAATATCAACTAAGCTATGGATCCTCGGCCTATGCCAATGCAACAAAAATTTTATGAGGACATATTTTTACCTCATCTTAAAAATCAACCTGACGGCGAAACTCTTTTGTATCTCTATGATCGGGCATTTACAGCATGGACAATAGGTGTCAGTAAGGAAGAAATCGAAAATATGCTAATCATCCAAAAAACTTGTAATGCTCTTGCTGATAAAAATGAAAAAATTGTAACCACTTTAATAACTGAGCTTTGGAGTAAAATGCACGATGAAAGGGTAATAACTGAAAGGTGCATGCAAAAGGTTAGCTCATTGAATGAAATTGATGATATTGGTGAAAGATATGACATTTTATTGGAATATTATAAAACCCTATTCGAAACTGAACTTAGAATGTGGCTAACTTTACCGTATGCCTATTTATGTGAATTTATTGAACCAAAACTGAAAAAAGCTGAATACGAAGATTACATACTTGTCCCCGCCGGAACAAAGCGATATAAGATAAAAAGTTTAAAAAACCCAACCTTTCAGGGCGATTTTAGGAGATTATCAATCGGCTTTGATAATAAGATTAGAAATGCCGGGAAGGGGCATAATAATTATGAAATTACTGATAGTGACACATTAGTGTTACTAGTAAAACACCCAAAAACCCACAAAGTTATTGAAAGAATTGAATTGGATGAAAGAGAGCTCAAAGCTAAAGTTAAACTAATGGAAAGAAAGTTATGGCCATTAGAAATGGGGATAGTTATCTATTTAATAAATAATCCGACCATTAAGAGCAAAATTCAGCCAAAAATT
Source organism: Patescibacteria group bacterium (assembly GCA_029260985.1). Taxonomy (GTDB): domain Bacteria; phylum Patescibacteriota; class Gracilibacteria; order UM-FILTER-43-11; family UM-FILTER-43-11; genus JAJDCE01. The sequence continues at coordinate 2,515 of JAJDCE010000062.1, forward strand.
GATTATAAAATTAAAGAAATTGAAAGAATTTTGTGGGAATTTGTGAAGCAAAGACAAATGACAATGAAAAAATTTAGCTTTAGTAAAGATAGGAATCATTTGGAATTAGAGTTACATAAAGATGTAATTTTAGCGGGAAAGAAAGGCGGGAAGCTACATATGGATGGTTCATCACCTTCAGATATATTTACGGATGAGGTTGAGGTTAATTATGACGAACAAATTATGGGCATAATTGAATATGCATTACACCTAAATCGAAAAAATACCTTTAACGTAAAAATAAAAGTATATGATGAAAGCAATGATTGTCTAATGGATTTAGAGTTCGACAAAGACGAAATAGCTAAATTGGCATTGGGAAAAAAACAAAAACCCAAACCAATTAAAGGAGAAATTTGCAAAAAAACTTACAAATTGATTATTGAACAGGCGATACCAGAGGGTACAAAAGATATTTATAAGAAAGCATTGGATGAAATTAGAAAACAAAAGAAAAATTGTTAAAAATGTTCTAAAAACTATATTAGATGGGAAAATGGGCAGTACTACGTACAACACAGGCTGTAAGGTAAAAAAATAGTGCTTATTTGATGCGCTTGCGCTATAAATGGAGTCACTATTTTTGTTACCCAAATTTGCCACTGGTGAGCCTTCGGCATATTATACCAGTGGCCAACTTCTTACAGCCTGAAACGTTAGCGAACGTCCCCACATCGCTATTCAAAAATATCTTCGATACTTCAGTTAGCTAATAAGACTTACTTTAAATCCACACACCCCCCTAATCCCCAATCTTCTCCATCACCACCTCCATCTCCCCATATTTAAGATCAATCTGATCTTCAGTCTCTTTCAGCTTAATACCTTGCTCCTTAATAACCTTGGTATCTTTTTTTAAACAGGCCTCTTGAAGCACCACCCCAATCCCCTCCTTACTTTTTTCTAATTTCTCAATCTCCTTCTCCAATTTTTCCAATTGCTTTTTAAGAAGGCGCTGCTGCTTACGATTCTCTTTTATATCTAAATACTGCGTCTTATTATCCGAGACTGTCTTGGAGGCTTTAAAGGCTTGTTCGTCCTCTTCTGACCAGCCCCCATTCGCCAAAAACTTATCATAACCATAATCAAGGAGGCGAATTTCGTTATTATCAAAAAGAACCAGCCTGGTAGCAAGTCTGGAAAGCATAGTCTCGTTATGAGTCACAAAAATAACAGTCCCTTCATATTGCTCAATCGCTTCCGAAAGAGCTTGAACCGATTCCATATCCAGATGATTGGTAGGCTCATCAAGCATAAGGAGCTGGGACGGATAAAGGAGCGTTTTACCCAGACACACTCTGCTTTTTTCTCCACCCGAAATGGTCTTGATACGCTTTTTCACATCATCACCTTTAAAAAGGAGAGAGCCGCATAAATTTCGCACTTCCTGTTCAGACGTATTAGGCATAGCAACGAGCTCTTCGAGGATCGATTTTTCGGAATTAAGCTCCTGAATTGAATCAATTCCAAAATAACCAACGGCAAGGGTGGGAGGCATACGGACTTTACCGCTATCAGGCGTTAAGGTCTGATGAAGCAATCGAAGAAGCGTTGATTTCCCCTTCCCATTACGCCCGATAATAGCGATCCGGTCGGACGGAAAAGTAGTGAGGGAAAAGTTTTGAATAAGGGGTGCATCGGGCTCATAACCAAAGCTGATATCGGTAGCCTGAACCACAGAATCACTCTTACAGGGAATAGATCTGAAATGGAATTTAATGGTAGCAATGTTGTCTAACTTGTCTTTAATCCCCTGCTTAGCCAACGCTTTTATGCGCGATTGCACAAGTCCGGCACTTCTGGCGCCCGCCCTGAATTTGCGAATAAATTCATCCTCTTTCTTTCGTTTCTTTTCCTGATTCATACGGGTTTTTTCATAAGCCTCCTCATCCCTTTTTACATGTTCGATAAGCTTGATGGGTCCGCCTGCCATCTTCCGCATACAACCCCTATGAATCATAACGGTATGAGAAACCACCAAATCCATAAAATGCTGATCATGCGTAACCAAGATAAAAGAGCCCTTCCAGGTTTTTAAGAAACGCTCAAGCCAACGAAGAGAAAGGATGTCTAAATAATTTGTGGGTTCATCAAGTAATAGAAGATCAGACTCGGAAACCAACGCCTCCGCCAAACGGATCCGGACTTGAAAACCACTAGAGAATTCTGTGGGGGGACGATCAAAGTCATCTGTATTAAATCCAAGACCCATCAAAATGGATTTTGCCTTCCAGTCTTCATCAACCACATTTATTGGCAATGAAGAACACACTTGAGCCAGAACGGTTTTCTCGGAGAACTTAAGATGCTGTTCCAAAGATTTCACTCGGTACCCATTCGGCATCTCAACTTTCCCTTCCGTAGGGCTTTCAACTCCCAAAAGGATTTTCAGGAGCGTCGTCTTTCCCGTTCCGTTTCTGCCGATAAGCCCAATTTTTTCCTTAGGACCAATATTCAGATCTACATCTCTGAAAAGCGTTTGATTGCCATAAAATTTAGTGAGTCCGGAAATTGTTAGCATTTGGAATGAATCATGTTCTAAGCCGCCAACCCGTCTTGAGGATTCTTAAGAGCATCAAAGTGAGGATCACCGTCATCACTAATAAGAAGACGATTGAGTACAGAGGATTGATATCTGAAACCCCCAGAAACCCATACCGAAGACTATCAACCATGTAAAGCAGTGGATTAAAAACAGAGATTTTCTGCCAAAAAACGGGGAGCATTTCGATGGAATAGAAGACACCACCCAAAAAGATCAGGGGTGTGATGATGAAGTTGTTAAAAATACCCAGCTGATCAAAATCCTTCGCCCAAATACCGATAATCGCCCCCAAAGCTGAAAAGCACCAGGCGGTTAGAAAGGCAATCACAAACGTCAGAACCGGATAAACCGGCACAAGACCAGAAAAAAAGTAACCCACCCCGTAAATGACACCACCAATCAAAAGTCCTCTAAAAACACTAGATAGAATATAAGCCGCAGTCATCTCAATATAGCCGATCGGCGCCACTAGCACATCAAAGATGGAGCCATGAAGTTTAGAAATAAAAATCGAAAAATTCGCATTTAGGCTACTATTTGTAATAATCCCGATCATCATCAAGCCTGGAGCAATGAATTCCAAATAAGAAAAATCCGTACCAACATCAATTCGTCCCCCAAGCGAAACCCCAAACACCACTAAATACAGAGTCACCGATAAAATAGGTGCTAAAACCGCCTGACCCCAAACAGCCATAAAGCGATTAATCTCCCGATGAAGCATGGTCCTGAACGGAATAAGTTTCATCAAATAAATTATGAGTTATGAATTATAAATAATACTTGAGACTCGCACTCGCTAAAAGCTCTGAGCAAAGCCGAAGTGCACTTGAGACTATTCTTTTATAGCTTTATCGTGAACCAGATGCATATACACTTCTTCAAGTGTTGCCGCATCGTACTTTTCTTTCAATCTTGGAACTGTATTGATATCCCGGATTTCCCCTTTATGCAAAATCGCCACTCGATTCGCTAATTTTTCAGCCTCTTCAAGGTAATGAGTCGTCAAAATAATGGTCGTTCCCGCCCGATTGAGCTCTTTTACAAACTCCCACAAATCATGTCGAAGTTCCACATCCACACCCGCCGTCGGCTCATCCAAAATGAGTATTTTAGGCTTGTGAACCAGTGCTTTAGCAATCAGAAGGCGTCTCTTCATACCACCCGAAAGGGCCCGGGAAGTTTTAAAAGCGTGCTCCGAAAGCTGCAGTCGCTTTAAAATCTCATCTACCCAACGTTCCTTTTTTGGAACCCCGAACATCCCCGATTGATAATCAAGCACCTTACGAACATTGATAAATGGATCAAAGTTAACCTCCTGGGGAACCACACCTATCATTTTCCGGGTGATTTTATAGTCATCGACCACATCGTGCCCAAAAACCTTCACATGTCCGGAGTTTTTCAGAATAGTTCCGACGATAATGCCGATAGCAGTGCTTTTCCCAGCCCCATTAGGCCCCAGGATAGCAAAAATCTCCCCTTCATCAATTGATAAATTAAAGTGTTTCAAAGCGTGCACCGCTCGATGCCCCTTGATAGTGGAATAAGATTTATTAAGCCCTTTGATGTCGATAGCTTTAACTTGAATCACCTGATCAGTTTATCATAAAATCATACAGTGGATCATGCATATATATTATCGCTTTAACAAAAATTTTATGATATGGTAATGAAAAATAACATATAATAATCAACCACCCATGATGAATTTATCAACCCGCAAATTTATCCTATTTGCTATTTTTTTAGCACTTATTTTAATTGCCCCCCTCATTCCCACAAGTAAAGCCGCTACGCCTCCAACCCCCACCATTCACGCCAAAGCAACAGGAGGTAATTGGAGTTACTTCGGAATGTGGGAAGAGGAAAGGGTGCCAGGCCCCACCGATATAGTGGAAATAAACGGAAATGTAACCCTGAACACAAATGCTGACATTGCCGGACTGATAGTAAACAATGGTGCAGTACTGAAACCCAGGCAAATGTCATCAAATCCACGTTTTTTTAATCTGAATGTGAGCGGAGACGTTTTCAATAATGGCACCATTAAAGATGAGTTCAGTAACACCTCGTTTTACGGCGATCTGATATTAAATGCCTCAGGCAATCTGGAAAACACGGGAAGCCTGGAAAGCAAAAACCTGAATGTTGTCGATTTTACAAACAGCGGAACCTTCAGCTCAGCAAACCTAAAAATAAGCGGCAACCTGTCAAACACAGGAACGGTAACAGCAGGCTCTTACATTGAAACAGCTGGCACAGTACCCCAGCAAGTCACCTCATCCACCCCTTTAGGATTTCTGTTTATCAAAAACAATACCACAGTTAGCGGAAATCTGACCATGGAAGGAAGACTGTCAGTCGATAGCGGTTTTACTCTGAATTTTGGCAGCCAGAACACATTAACTGCCAACTCATTTGTGGCCAATAACGGAGAGATTGCAGGAGGTAATTTTGTAATGGGCGGAACAGATCAGAATTTATTCAGCAGTGGTGTCTTTAATGTAAATAAACTCACATTCGGAGGAACGGGAATAAAAACCATGAAAGAAGACAATGCGATCAATGGCGACATGGAAGTATTGTCAGGAGTCACTCTTCAGCCCTTCAGATCACCTTTAAAACCCACTTATACACTAAGCGTTGGCGGGGATGTGACAAATAATGGAACTATTCAGGATAATATCTTTAACACCTCCTTATACGGAAAGCTCAACATAGTACTAACAGGTAGCTTGACCAATTTTGGAACGATTACAAACAACGATATTTTGCTTGCCTGGGCTCAGAACACACTGGCCGATTATTACGAAATTCGTTTCACCGATGCAAATCTGAACTGGTTAAATCCAGCAATTGTAAACACCTTTACTATATCCATTAAAAATCAGGTGAATGATAATAATGCGATTTGGCAGGCCAGACCTATAATATCTACTTTCCCGGGAAATTGGACCACTCCATACGCAATAAATGGTTCAGCACATCTAATTCCTGAGCTCACTATTACCGACGTATCAGGGTTGGATATCGCATCCGGCACACCTATCGATTTCGGCCAAATTACTCTGGAGACCCCTCTGCAAAAAACCTTCACTTTGAGCAATGCAGGATTCCGCGATCTTAGCATTAGCAATCTGAGTCTCACTGGAGCTGCGAACTTTTCTCTTCAATCACTGGATGGTAATAGCCTGACTCTTGCCCCAGGGGCAAGTCATACCTTCGGTATTCATTTTACCGCATTTGCCGGGGAAGCTTCAGGAAACAGACAAGCTAGTTTTAGCTTTAGCTCAAACGACAATGATGAATCTTCCTTCGCCCTTACAATCATCGGAGAAGTGCTAATGCCTAACCCAGCCCCTGTTCTTACCGAAATAACCCCCATTCCTGCTATTACTCAAGACAAAACCCCTGATTACACCTTCCATTCTACCGAAGCCGGAACACTAAACTACGAAGGCCCTTGTAGTAGCCCTGTCACCCAAATCAACGAGGGAAATACTACAATTACTTTTAACCTTCTCGCATCAGGCTATTACGACTACTGCTTCCTCACTGTTACCGATATTGATGGAAATTCGAGCGACCCCTTAACCATCAATCCTTTCACTGTAAATCAAGTAATGTTTGAAAGCATTACCTGGGATCAGGTTATCGATGAACTCATTCTATGGCGGGCCTTCCATGAAGGCCGATTCTCCAGTGAAGAAAAGCGGCTGAAAAAACTCGAAAAATACATGGGTAAATACACCAAGGCCGTTAACAAAGGAAAGTATCCGCAAGCTGCCCAGAAAGCCCGAAAAGCGATTTCTGCCGGTTACAACGATATTCCGGGAATCGTCAATGAACTCAAAGCTCTAATGCCCGATAAACTCGACCGTCTCAAGCGCATCCTCATTAAAAAGCCTATGAAGAAAATGTACGGAAACCCAGATGATGATGACAGCTCCGATGATGACAGCTCCGATGATCATAATTAAGACATTATAAGCTGAGAGCAGACTCCAAATAAATCATATGAAAAAATGATAAGGCTTTTGTTTATGACGATAGGTTTATACCCAAAAATATCCAAAAATCACCTCGAATCAGCATCAAAGTCGGCCTCGATAAACACTGGCGCTTTTATTATTAGAATTAGTCATTGGGAATTGCCCGCCCGTGCCGGTTCGGACGGGGTCATTGGGAATTGGGCAAATTTATTTGCTTATAAAAGAGAGAAGGCGTATAATTTTTGTAGTCAACCTTCGCCCTTCCTCGGGCTACAGCTGACAGGTCAAAAAATAAATAAAAAAAATGGAGATTAATCTGAGCTGGGACCTCTTCGTAATTGTATTCTTCACGATTATCATCGCCTATACGTTTATTATAGGTAGAAATCAAGCGGTCAAAATCATCATCAGCACGTATATCGCCATCCTCGCCTCCGACGGTATTGGAAATTTAATCGAACGATACTTTTTAGGAGATAGCCCTGTTATTCAAACCCTCGACTTCACAACCACCGAGGGCAAACTGGTGCTCACCAAAATCATGATTTTTATCTTCTCCATCGTCCTGATCACCACCAGAGGAAAATTTCACATCAACATGTCCCGCTCCAGCTCTATGATCGTCCGAATGGTCCTTGCACTCACCTACGGCATTTTAAGCGCAGGACTCATCACCAGCACCGTCCTGATCTATGCCTCTGGCGCCTCACTGGTACAAGAAAGTAGCATCATCATCAATGACGCAGTACTCGGAATCTACCGGCAATCTCAGCTCGTCCGCCTGATGATCAACAATTACAGCGTCTGGTTCAGCCTCCCGGCTATCGCCTTTGTGGTCTCCAGCTTTTTCGGCCAGGAAGACGCATAAAAAACCCTCTCACCCCCTCCTTATCAGAAAAGGCTTATTTAACCCCCTTTAGGGGGTTGGGGGTAAGGCCCCTGCTTAGGAGGTTGGGGGTTTTAAATATGGTGGGTCAGCTGGGACTCCCCGATTTCCATCGGGATAAACTTCTCGTCCCAGCCCTTGAAAAAACCGAGACTTGAGACCTGCCTGCCGGTAGGCAAGGCTCGCCACTCGCACTTTTTAAATGGTGGGTCAGCTGGGACTCGAACCCAGGACCAATAGCTTAAAAGGCTACTGCTCTACCAACTGAGCTACTGACCCGAAAAAGTGCCCCGTTATATTAAAATTGCTAACTCTAAAAGTCAAACAAATTAGAGTTATAAAGTTTTGGATTTTGAGTTTTGAGTTTTTATAGTAAGGTAATGCTATAACAAATCGAAATGAAAAAAGTACTCCTACTCGGTTCAACCGGCTTCATCGGCTCCCATTTCCAAACCGCCATGACCTGTCCTGATTTTGAGCTCCACACTCCACGTTTGGAAATTCGTAATCACACCGAAATTGAAAAAGCCGTTTACGATCTTAGGCCGGACATCATCATCAATGCCACAGGTGTAACAGGCTACCCAAATGTCGACTGGTGCGAGAGCAACGCGGATGAAACGTATGGGGTTAATGTGGCGGGCAGCATCAATGTGGCTGCCATCGCCAAAGAATTTGGGTGCTATATGGTCCAGATGGCCAGTGGCTGTGTTTATGATGGAGATAATGGAGGAAAAGGCTATAAAGAAACAGATGAGCCGAATTATTATGGATCCCTTTATAGCCGTTCACGAGTTTACAGCGAAAAAATCCTCTCTGAATTTCAAAATGTACTACAACTTAGAATCAGAATTCCTATTACTGGCAAACCGCACCCTAAGAATCTGATCAATAAGCTCCTCAAATATCCAAAAATCATCAATGTTCCCAATTCCTGCACTGTGATTGAAGATTTTATACCGGCCGCGATTGAATTGATCAAAAGAAAAGAAACAGGCATCTTCAATATGACCAATCCGGGAGCCATGGATCATAAATCCATCATGACAATGTATCAGGAAATTGTAGACCCGAAATTTGAAATGCATCTGATGACCAAAAAAGAACAGGATGACCTCTGCGAACGTCGATCGAATTGTGTTCTAAACACAGACAAACTAAAAAAACTAGACCTATCAATGCCTCCTCTGGAAGAATCGTTAAAAGTGATATTAGAGAAATACAAAAAAGTAAGAGTGAGAGAATAAGTTTTCAGCTTACCCCACGTAAACTACCGTCATACATCCAATGGCGTAGTGTTGACTATAGGGGTAAGCAGAAAGTATTATTCAAAACCTTATTCTATTTCAATCTTAAAAAACAATGAATTCACCAACTATTTTCGAACCAAGTAACGACGAACCGGGCCACTATCTGGAAGATCTGGATCCTGAAAGGCCATACGATCTTGAGTCAACAAACCTATCTGACTTTACAGCACTTTATCCAGGCTCATTAAGTCAAAAAGACTTGTTAACAGTTGGTCACTTCATTGATAAACACATTCTGCTTCCTGGAGGTAAAGATTTCAGATCATTTGATCCTGATAAGCCAGGTTTTCAACCTCTTGATAAAAGAATGTGGAATTGCAACAATAGGTCGATTCTACATTTAATACTATCCGGACGAAGGCTTGTAAGCACATCGGCTTCCTCCATCTCCTCATCGGATTGGAATAGCAATGATCCTGTTTTTAATCATTACAATACTTCAGACTACATAGCTCACGCTTTTATTGGAGTTGATCCGGCCTACAGAGGACAAGGTCTTTTTAGCAAATTACTATACCCTGCTATACAAAATTTTACTCAACAAGCCGCAAACACTCGTACTGGCATCATAAGTCTTCTGAATTTAGCGCCCAATGATGATGGAAAACTATGGACAGACAGAGGGTATGCGCCTGTACCGCAAGAATTACAGGAAGAGCTGGATTCAGATTCACCATGGGAAGTTAAATTAAAATTCCTGGCAAAACATGTAGCTGCAGAAGAATAATTACATTTCCAAAATAAAAAGCTCCGCCGAAAGGCGGAGCTTTTTACCCCTTTAGATTAATTGGTTTTTTAAGCAGCCAAAGCCAAACTAGGTGTAGTTGGCGGATGGTCATCAGGCTGAAGCCGAACTCTTAGCCGTTCCCGAAAGCCAGAAAGGCTTAAGACTTTTGTTTCAGCTTGGTTTTTGGGTTGATTTGGATTTTCGATTTGATTTGGATCATTTGATAAATTTGGTTTTTTGTTCATGGGAGGGCAATTATTAAATAAAGATGGGGAGAGATGTACAAATAGGCATAAATCCGAGAGGCAGGTTGTCGTAAAAAAATGACGTTTTGCCGGGATCTTAGCTGTGTTTTCCGTAGAACCAATCCGTCGGTATACCCTTCTGAAAGTTAGACAAGCTGACTTTATTGATGAAAGTTCACGAACGGACGAGAAAAAGGAAAAATTTTGTTTTTGTTTCCTATTTGCACAGCTCTCCCCAAAGGGAAAGTGATGGTTGATATGACAAATTCTAAGCGGATCGTCTCAAATTTGGTGACAGTTCACTTGAATAAGTCGTAAACAGTTGAGTCCGCTCAACCGGTCTACCTTTCTATTCCACTATAGTATTGGGTGGATTAATCGAAAGTTCACGAATAGAGCAGAGTGTTTTAATTTTTAATGTTTTAAAGAACAGTAAGTTTTATTTGGTTTTGAGTTTTGAGTTTGTTTTTTCCGACGTTGGCTAACAATTATAGTATGAAATGACAAGATTGTCAATAAGTACATTTTAAGCACATAAAACATTGACTTTTGGCTTTGTTTAAGCTAAAATATGAATGACAATAATATATTGTCATCATTTAATATGACAATATCTACTAATAAATCTAAACATGCTCCAGAATGTACTTCATAATCTAGGACTCAATAAAAAGGAAATAGATGTCTATTTAACTGGGTTGGAACTGGGCTCACAACCCGCCTCAACAATCGCTCGGCGAGTTAAAGTTCCCCGTAACACCACTCGGTTCCTGCTCGACAAACTGGTTGATAAAGGATTTGTTAAAAAAACAAAAAAAGCCAATACCCAACTCTATACCCCAGAGGAGCCTAAAAATTTAATAAATCTATTAGAACGTAAACGTGTAGACCTTAACGCCAAAATCGATGATCAAGTGGACGTGCTACAAGAAGTTATGGCTGAGCTCGAAACTCGCTATCGACCCGAGAGCACCAAACCCAAAGTCACCTTCTATGAAGGAGATGAGGGCTTAGTGAAAGTTTATGAAGATACCCTAAAATCATCAGAAACCCTCAGATCATTTGCCTCATTCGATGCGATGCATGGGGTATTGCCCGATTATTTCAAAACTTATTACGAAAGACGATCCAAGAATAATATTCATATACGGTCCATTCACCCAAGCACTGAACTCGCCCGTGAAAAAACAAAAAACGATAAAAAGGAAATGCGAGACAGCCGTCTGATTCCAGGTGAAGAATTCTGGTTCACTCCAGAGATCCAGTTTTACGATGGCAAAGTGTCAATCACCTCCCTGAAAGAAAGATTGAGTATCATCATCGAAAGTCACGAGATCTACGAAGCCATGGTTATAGCATTCGAATTAGCATGGAAAGAAGCGTCACGCCTGGACCCTAGAAAAAAGAAGAAGCTAAAAAGCTCAAAATAAAAAACTCCCAGGCAACAAAGCTGATTAAGGCAAATGTTTTGGGGTGTTTATTAAGCATAGCTTTTGACATCATTCGTTAAATTAGGCTGCCTCTTTTAGACTCTCAAGCTGAACCGGTCGGGTGATTTCAACAAGCCAGGAAACCTCATTCAAGTCATTGAATTGCACTTGCTCAGGTTTGATACCGCATTCAGCCAAATTGGAGAGCATGCTTTGCTCAGTCCAGCGAACCGACCAGAAATTCTCCTTTGTCGCTACAAACCGCGAGCCTAAAGGGGTAACAACGGTCTGACCCGTCATTTTATAAAATTCACGCTGTGCTGCCTCAGTTTCCGGTTTATCCTTATAAACTGTCAAAAACAGCTTTCCGCCAGGTCTCAAAGCTTTATAGAAATTATTTACAATACGGACAAAAGCAGGATTCTTATCCAGATAAGCATCGTCATACTGCTTCAAATTCTTAAATTCTTCCCGAAAATTACCCGAAGTAAAATACAGACTCCAGGCCACGTCATAAAAATTGGATGGTAAATCTACCCGGCCTGCATCTCCCTCAAAAACCTGGGAATGATCAAACCCTTGATCCTGCCATCTTTTCCGGGTTTTACTGGCCATTTCACTAGAGATTTCAAAACCATGATAAAGCTCTGAATCCGATCCAAAAGTCTCCCCGTGATAACCGTCACCACAGCCAATATCTGCGATTCTCAAAGATTGACCCTGAAAACGTTCCTGGATAATCCGATCCTGAATTTGCCTTGCCTCGAGAATCTTTGGATGAACAAAGTTAGGATCCAGAGTTTTTTGAACACTTTCAGATTCGTACTCACCCAATTCATTCGAAAGAGCGGATGTTTCATCGGCAGGTTCGCTTACAGCTGGGCGTTTAAGCGCTCGACGCAATAACTGATTGAAATACATAACAAATGTGGTCATAGGGGGGTTTTCGCTAATGGATAAGGGTTTAACTTCAGACTTGCTTTTAAGTTCCGGAGACATATTTTTTAGGTTAATGTTTGTATATAATTATTTAGACTTATTTGATTCTTCACCAAGAACCTGCAAAAAAACGTAGCCCAAAACCCGTATTGCCTCAAAG
>JAJDCE010000063.1 GCA_029260985.1 Patescibacteria group bacterium
ATTATAGCATATTTCAGAGAGAAACTCCAGGGTATAGGCCTTGCATAAATATAAGTATTATGGTGAAGTTTTTTAGGCTTAAATAAGCCATTTTTTAGCTTTTAGCTATAAGTTTTAAGCTGTAAGCTTATTTGATCCAGATTTAAGAGGTAAACTTGACAAAAATATGATATGTTGAATAGTGTCGGGAAAAGCGACAACAGGTTGACTAGTGAACAAATGTTTACTAACCTAGTGGTCAGAACCGCTGATTCGCTGGATTCTTTTGATTATCAGGATGGATTAATGGGATTTATTGGATTTAGAAGAATTTATTGTTTAAAAGTATTTTATTATGCCTATCGCTAATTTTAAGTATTCAGATATCACACAAAAAGTAATCGGAACTGCAATGACAGTTCACAATAAACTTGGATGTGGTTTTCAAGAAATCATTTATCAAAGGGCATTATCCATACAGTTGGATAAGGTTAATTTAAATTATGCCAGGGAAGCTAGGATTCCTATTCATTTTGAAAGCCAAGAAATCGGCACCAGGAGAGTTGATTTTATTGTTGAAGAAAATATCATGTTAGAATTAAAAGCAGTCACTCAGCTTGAGAATATTCATCTTGCGCAAGCCCTGAATTACCTTGAGACTTTTGATTTAGAAACAGGGTTACTCATAAACTTTGGTTCAAAAAGCCTGGAATTCAAAAGATTGATCAGCAAGAAGCATAAAGTTCGTGTTAATCCTGAATAATTTAGAATAATCCATCCAGATACTTCCTTTTTATCTTGAGAATCTGCGGTTCAGACGTTTTATTTCTTCCGTTTTTTAGACGTTTTTTGGGCTTTTTTAACCTTTTTACGCACGCTGCACGGTTCAGTGAACAGCCAAATGTTGGTTATTAGGCTGATGAGCATGGTTGTGAGTAGAATTAGGAGTATTCGGCGACCTGTTTTGCTGAAATTTTCCTGTTGTACAGGTGCGGCCGGTTTTAGCTCGATTTCAGGGCATGAGTATGTGATGTCAGGGCAAGCTTCTGTTTGGCAAGCTTCCACGGGCATCAGGCGATTAAAGGAGTAAATTACGTCTTTCATGACATTGCCGCTTAAGTCTTGAGCCTGAATTTTAACTCCAATTGGTATTTTGTCCGGAAAATTTTCAGGGGGATCGATAATGATCCTGTATTCATTGGGTTTGCCTTTAAAATCAAAGCGATTTTCCCCTTCTTTCGAGTATATTTTGCCGTTCACATCAACTCTCAAAGTATCCAAATTTACGCCTGACTGGCCATCGGTAATAATAAATTCAATATTTACGTCCGAAGGAGCTAACATTGCGTCAGCTTTCGGGTATTTTTTTTCAATTTTTGGAGGTGATCGGTCGGTTCCACAGGCGCCTTCCACAAATGTGTAGGTTCCACCGTATGCGGCATTCAAGATATCTGCAGCTTCGGGGTTGGCCACGTTGCTATCTGTTGAGTTTCCTAGGCTAAATTCGAAGGAAATGGCGGTTTTTTCGACTCCTGGCTTGTTTTTAAAGACAATTTTTCCTAATGTTCCACGGCCATTGAAGAATCCAACCCGGTTAAAGGCGGTTATTTTGATTCGCCCGTTGCTGGTGATATTGCCGGGATAGCTTTCGTATATTCCGTTATGTTTGATTTGGATCCCCGGTATTGCTGAATTCATATCCAGTATTTCGATTTCTTCGGGGTTGTACCGCAAGAAGGCATCTGCAGCCATCGTGTTTTCACCTTCCGTATTTACCACGATTCCAATTGTGCTTACACATCCTTTTTTAAATTCACCATTTCCGGGTGAAAGAGCCATTTTGGCGGCGTTTGCACTCAGGGGAATCGTAAATAGAGCTGCGATGATGAATATCTGAATTATTCTTTTCATTTTTGACCGGGATTTTTATGATTTAACTGATTGGCAAGATAATTTATGAATCTTAATATTTTACCATTTTTTCCTCTAAAAATCAATCCTTATCCTCTGAGCTTTTCTCCGTATTGATAAATATTTCCAACAACAATGCTGATATCAAGCGCATTTACGAGGCCATCTCGGTTTAAATCAGCGTGCAGGTTGCTAGTGTAAAGACGGTTGATTGTTGCTGAAATATCAAGTCCATTAACGTAGTCATCTTTCGTTTCGTGTACATCACCGGCTGTGAGGAAAAACCTATCGTTTGAGGTGAAATCGATGGTGTGATTGAGGTCATTGATTTCATAGCTTCGCTTGATCAGTGTCAGATGAGAAAGCCCTTTAAGCGCAATATCATAAGTCCCATCCGGTAACACCATGTTTTCTACCAAGCTCCACCCCTTATCGTTGAGCTGTATATCAATTCGTTTAATTACTTTTTGCGTTTGCTTGTGATAGAACAAAACGTGAGACCTTAATTCCCAGTTGTCGGTTCTCACTCGCTTTTCTGGTTTGGCTTTTATCTTAATATTCCGAGGTTTTTTATCAGCGTCTTCTTCTGCGGCGGGTTTTAATTCTTCTTCCTCTTCGGGGAGGTCAAAAATGCTTTCCTCCTCTTCCTCAGGCTCTTCTTCTACTTCAAGCTTACAGCTATTGTCACAGCCATCCCCTGAGGTGGCATTTCCATCATCACATTGTTCAGTGGCTTCTATAACTCCATTTCCACACCAGCTGAACGGATTTGGATTCCCTCCTCCACCCCCACCCCCTTCGGTCGAGCAGGCAGATGAGCATCCGTCGTTATTAATTAGATTCCCATCATCACATTGCTCACCTGATTCCACGGTTCCATTTCCACAAATGGCTCCCGCAACTTCTGTTCTACATAAATTGCTACATCCGTCTCCAGATGTTGTATTCCCATCATCACATTGCTCCCCATATTCCAAAATATTATTTCCGCAAAGCAATTCAAGATATGGAAGGCCTGAACCGAGCGTATAACTTGTTGAATATCCAAAATTACCGTCTACAAATCCAAGAATGGCGGTGTTGGCTTTGAAGCTAGATGAGGACAGTGTGGTGCCACCACTGTTTGAATCACTGACATCAATTTCATAGCTCGTGCTTGTATCGGCAAGCGCTAGGTTGATCAAAAATAAACTGACAATGATGGCGCTGATGTATTTTTTGAGAAACATTTTTGTTTTTCGGGCGATTGGAGTCTATTAGGGTTTCTTATTATTATACCAAAATTTCCCTTTAAACTCAAGTCTCAAGTGCTCTTCGGCTCTGCTCAGAACTTTGCGAGTGCGAGTCTCAAGCTTGAATTGGTCTTGCAAATTCGTAGAGAGCCGTTATAATTTTTCCGCTTTTTGCACAGTAGACGTGTTGTCTAACTGTTAAACTTAAATCTTAAATTAAAATTTATGTCTGTCGAACGAGCTGCCTTAGAAAAGGTCCGAAATTTTGGGATTATCGCCCACATTGATGCGGGTAAAACCACCGTTACTGAACGTGTTCTTTACTACACGGGAATCAACTACAAAATTGGTGAAGTTCACGAAGGTGAAGCCACGATGGACTGGATGGAGCAAGAGCAGGAGCGTGGTATCACTATTACATCTGCTGCGACCACTTGTTTTTGGAAGGATTACCAATACAATATTATCGATACTCCTGGTCATGTGGATTTTACAGCTGAGGTGGAGCGTTCAATGCGCGTTTTGGATGGTGGTGTGGTGGTTTTTGATGGGGTTGCCGGTGTTGAACCACAATCTGAAACGGTGTGGAGACAGGCGGATAAATATCATGTTCCCCGAATGTGTTTCATTAATAAGTTGGACAGAACTGGGGCTAGTTTTGTGAATTCTTTTCAAAGTATTCTCGATCGCTTAACTCAGCACGCGTCACCGATTCAGCTTCCTATCGGACTTGAATCTGCCTTTAAAGGTTTGGTTGATTTGGTTGAAATGAAGGCCACTATTTATAACGATGATTTGGGGAAGGATATGGAGGTGGTTGATGTTCCTGAGGATATGAAAGCTGAGGCTGATGAATGGAGAGCTAAAATGCTTGAAAAAGTGGCTGAGGGGGATGATGAATTTATGGAAATTTTCCTTGAAGGAAAAGAATTTACGGTTGATCAGCTGAAGGCTGCGATTCGACGTTCAGTTCTAGCAAATAAGTTTATCCCTGTTCTTACTGGTACAGCGCTAAAAAATAAAGGTGTTCAGTTGCTTCTTGATGCGGTGAATGACTACCTTCCATCTCCACTTGATATTCCTCCGGTTACAGGTCATTTGGCTTCTGATGAAGGTCATATTATTAGTCGAAAAGCTGATGATAATGAGCCGCTAGCAGCCTTGGCGTTTAAAATTGCTACCGATCCGTTTGTAGGACGGCTTATTTTTGTCCGTGTTTACTCTGGGGTTCTCAAATCAGGTTCTTATATTTACAATTCTTCACAAGATTCCAAAGAACGCGTTGGACGACTTTTGCAGATGCATGCCAATCAACGTAAAGAAATTGACGAGATTCCGGCGGGCAATATTGGTGCGGTGATCGGCCTAAAATCAGTTCGAACGGGTAGTACTTTGATTGCTGATGGAGGAGAAAAGGTGATTCTAGAATCTATTACCTTCCCAGAGCCGGTGATTTCGATTGCGATTGAGCCTAAAACCAAGGCGGATCAGGAAAAGATGGGACTTTCTCTTCAGAAATTAGCCGAAGAAGACCCGACCTTTACTGTCCGCAGTGATGAGGAAACTAACCAAACCATTATTTCAGGAATGGGTGAGCTTCACTTAGATGTTTTGGTGGATCGTATGAAGCGTGAATTTAAAGTGGAGGCGAATATTGGCGCTCCTCAAGTGGCCTACCGTGAAACCATTCAAAAAGAAGTTGAAGAAGAGGAAAAGTATTCTAAGCAGACAGGTGGACGTGGACAGTATGGTCATGTGTTACTTAAAATTTCGCCTAATGAGCCTGGAAAGGGTTATGAATTTGTAGACTCTGTTGTGGGTGGTCGTATACCCAAAGAGTTCATACCAGCTGTTAACAAAGGAGTTGAAGAGGCTTTGGGCCGTGGAGTCGTGGCTGGCTATCAAATGGTGGACATAAAAGTTGAACTTTATGATGGTTCTTTCCATGATGTGGATTCGTCTGAATTAGCTTTTAAAATGGCTGCTTCAATTTGCTTCCGAAATGGAGCCAGAAAGGCTGGCCCGGTTCTTTTAGAGCCGGTTATGCAGATCGAAGTGGTTACACCAGAGGATTACATGGGTGATGTGATGGGAAACATCAATTCAAAGCGTGGTCAGATCGAATCTATGGGAGATCGTGGGTCTGCAAAAACCATTAAAGCTAAGGTTCCTCTATCTGAAATGTTTGGCTATGCCACTGAGCTTCGTTCTATGACCCAAGGTCGTGCTAGTTACACTATGGAATTTGCACATTATAGCAAGGTGCCAAATAATGTAGCAGAGAAGATTAAGGAGGCACGTGGTGTGGCTTAAAATCCGAATATCGAAATCCGAAATTCGATGAATAAAAGGAAGAAATAAAGGATTTTGCATTACAAAATGCCCTTCAGTCATTCTGAATTCAATTCAGAATCCCATGTTAGATGATTAAGGATCCTGAATAAATTTCAGGATGACGATAGGGGTGAAAAATCTAAGTTGATTCAGGAGTCTGCCGAACTGATGAACATCTTTGGTTCAATATTTCGAAAGATGGAATTAAAGTAATAATTTATCGATATTTTTGATCTTAATCTTTCTTTCGGATTTCGATATTCGGATTTCGGGTTTTTTTAGATTTACATTCTCTCTCAATCTGTGTTACATTTACGGGTAGCATTAATAAAAATAAAACAATGACCAAAAAGAAACTTTTTTCAACCGTGCTTAAATGGCTGAAGGATGCGGGGCTTAAGGCCTTTGTAGTGCTTTTGATAGTCGCTTCTGGATTTTACGCATTAGCTCAAATTTCATGGCCTGCGAATGAGCCTAATCCAACAACTGGTGTGGTGGGTATGTTTGTTGGTGAATCCACTTCTGCGTTTAGTGTCGTGACTGATTATGATACAGCTAATTCTTATTGTGCAGCCGGTGCGGGTAATTTGTTGGGTAGTCATATTTGCACGCCTGCTGAAATGAACAATAGTTATAATCATGGGGTGGTTGGTGTGGCTCCGATTTACACTTACGTTACTTCTCCTACGCTTTGGATCAATAGTGGTCCTCCGGGTTATACGGCTAATGCGAATGACTGTAAGGGGTGGACAGCTATTGATAGCCCACTCAATAATCCTAATTACGGAACGGTGTGGAATTTTACGAGTCAATATGGTGGTCTTTTGCCATGTAAAACAGGGAAGAGATATGCTTGTTGTAAATAACCATAAAGCTATAAGCCATAAGTCTTAAGCTTTAAGCTAAACTTCATTTAATTAAATCAAAATGCAAAATAAAAGATTCAAATTTCGTTATCTAATCGCTTTGGCATTTTTTGCAGTTCCTTTTCTGATGCCAACGGCTCAAGCTGCCTACGAATGTAATGTTGATTACACTGCCGGTCCTGCTATTTCTTCCGCAGCGCTTGATGCTTGTTGTTATCCGGCTGCAGCAGAGCCGTTTGGCGGTATTTCATGCCGACCGGAAGGGACTTTTCTTCAGCAGATTGGTGGGGTGGTGACGTGTGCTGAGGAGGCGAGTTTGGTGGCAAAGGCAACTTCTCAAAAATCGAATAATCGAAAGTATTTCAGTTGTTTTACGGGCGCTACTCCCAGTACATGCCGAGATAACTACTGCCCACAGGTGGGAACGGGTACTTGTATTGTTACTACGGGTACGGTTTGTCCTGCGGCGAAAAATCGAGTGAATCAATGTCCTGGTGCTTGCGGAACTTGTAATCAGGATTCTGTTTACTGCCCTATTCCAGTTGATGGACCTAAAGATCCGGGGTTTGATGTCGGACCAAACTATGCCTCTGCTGTTTCTTGTCAGCTTAAAAAGTATGGCCCAACGACTACAAACCCTAATGACCCCCAATCTTGCTCTAATCAAGGTAAGAGTGTCGCTAACTTTTGTACGGGTGAATGTACCGGCTGTGCGGCGGGTTATACTGAGTCTGGCCGAAATGCTGGAGCGTGTATCCCTTTTGTGCAGCGATTCGGTGAAATTTTTGAAGACGGTTTAACATGGCTTGGCGGTTATCCATATGATCCTGATGGGGATGGAAATGCAGATGATTTTAATAATGATGGATTCGTGGAAGAACATGCTTACGATTACAGCGATACAGGGCCGGAAGGTCTTCAATCTGTATTCTTAAAATCAGATATGGCAGAAACCTTGAACTGGAACAGTCAGTACTTACCAAAAAACATTCGATGGCTCCTCAGTAATATTAATCTTTGTACCGTTGATAGCGATTGTAAGGTGAATCAGGAATGTGCGCCTGGTGGAATATGTTCTACTCCTGCCGGAGGGGTTGGTACGAATTGTGGCAACGACAGCGATTGCGATATTGTGGGTGGTCTTCAATGTAATGTGACTACCGGAAAATGTGAAATTCCTGGAGGTCCAACCAATTATTATTCATGTAATAACACAGGTGATTGTACTGGTTATGACCCCGCTATGATTTGTTCAACTCAAACTGGTGGCGGCTTTTGTTATGTGCCAGGAAATAAAGCGACTTGTACCAATAACAGTTTCTGCGATATTTTGGCTGGATATGAGTGTGATGCGAATGGACAGTGTGTGATTCCAACGCCTGAGGTGAATTTGCTAGCGAAGTTTGTAGGCTTGAGTACCACTGCAGTTACAGGGAATAGAGGGGGTTACCAGGCGGTTGATGCTATATGCGATGCAGCCTATGAAAAGAGTCATGTATGTAATTCAAGTGAGCTTATAAATTCTTACGCCATCGGAGCTGAGGCTTTGGTTGGTGAAACAGGTATTGGATGGTTTAACTCAGCTGCTCCCGGCAACATCCTTCCATTAGTTAGTGATTGTAAAGGGTGGGCTAATGAAGGTGATGATCCCTATTACTCTACGGTTTGGAATTTTAGTATAGACGCATCGGCTATTCAGCCATGTTCTGCACTGAAGAAATTTGCTTGTTGTAAATAAATCTCTATGTCAAAAAATTTATATAAATTCATTGGTAAATTTACAGTTTTTTTATTCGTTCTAGTTGCCTTTTCATTCTTTTATTCACCTTCTGTTCAGGCTGTGGGTGATGTATGTCAAGACGATGCAACATGTTGCACACCACCTCAGAGTGTGATTGATGGAGGTGGTTGTCCTGCTGGCAAATATTGGATCGGCCCTGCTCTTGGAGGTAAATGTACTACTTCAGCTACCACCTGTGCTAATCCTCAAAAATTCAGTTGTTCTACCGGTGGTTGTACTGCCCTTCCTCCTGCACCGTCGATTTGTAATAGTGGTGAGGTGCATGTAGGTAGTGGTGTTTGTTGGGATCCAATACATATAATTAGAGAAAAAATAACTGCGTCATCGTTTGGAACTATATATAAGGCGTTCAAAGGCGGGTATTTGGGCACTATGGTTTACCTACCTGAAGGAACCACTTGTGCTGCTAACGAGGTGATCGGATGGGATGGTTCTAAATGGGGGTGTGCTAGGGGTGGTCTCTGGACTCCATCACCAACAGTAACCGATGCTATTTACTATGATACGGGTAAAGTGGGGATAGGAACAACGGCTCCGACTGATGATTTACATGTGGTGGGTACTTCAAAGTTTGCTACTACTGCCGGTGATTTAAGTATTACAACACCTGGGGGTTCAGGGCCTGGATTGGTAATGTATGCTCCAAATGGTCACAGAAGAGATATTCGAGCTACCAATGGAGGTCTAAGACTTGCTGTTAGCTCAGGGCCTGGTTCACCATCGAGTGACCGAGGTCTTTCGGTTGATGGGCCAACGGGTAATGTTGGGGTTGGAACAAATAATCCTACATCTAAATTAAGTGTTGGTGGAGGTGGTATTGCAAATACAGCCATTTATGGTAAGGGTGGTATTGGCGTTTATGGTGAAGATAATGATGGGAATAAAGGTTATCTTGGTTATTCGTGGAGAGGGGTTTATGGTGAGGGGCTTACAATTGGCGTTGAGGGAAAGTATAATGGTTCTAATTATGGTCAATTAGGGTTGAATGGTTATGGTGCTGCTGTTTATGGAAGCTGGTATGGCATAAGTGCTGAGGCAGGTGGGTTGAATCCTACTACTGGTACTGGTGTTAAGGCAAAGGGGGGTGATTATGGAGGTTATTTTGACGGTGGTGAAATTGGTGTTTGGGCAGGGGGGATTGATTATGGTGTTAAGGGTTATTCAACTGGTGGTACAGGAGTTTATGGTGAAGGGCCGTGGATAGGAGTTCATGGAAAATCTAATGTTTGGGGTATAATAGGCGAAGGTCCAATAACAGGTGTGATTGGAAAATCTACTATTGGTACGGGTGTGTATGGTGAGGTTCAAGCAGGGAGTTCCCTTTACGGTGTTCATGGAAATCACTTAGGGGGTGGTTATGCGGGTTATTTTGATGGTAAGGCTTACTTCAGTGGTGATGTTGGAATTGGTTCAACCACTAAGCCGGTTACAAGTTCTGGTTCAAACTTCAAGCTTTGGGTAACAGGTCCTGCTTATTTTGTGGGCACTATGGAAACTAATGGTACAGCTTGGGTGAAGGACGCAGTCAATGTAACTCATGGTGGGGCATCGTTTAATGGAACTGTATCAACAACTGGTAATATTGTTGCTGATAATAATACTAGAGGATCTTGTGGATGGACTGGCTTTGGAGACTATCCTTCTTGTCCATCTAATCGATTTGTGGCTAATGTTGATGTTAGACCTAGTGATAGCTACGTTGATTTGTACTGCTGTGAGCTTTAAAAATATTTGCGAAGAAAATAATTTGTTAATTAAGGATGAGTAAATTTTTAAATAAAAACATTATTGTTATTCTAATAGCAGGCCTATTGTTTTTTTTGATGGGACTATTTGCAGGAAAACAACTGGTACCAGCAACTACAGCAGTTAAACAGTTAGTACAACAGCCAATTGAAACGGATCAGGTCAAAAAAGGCTCTTATGATGATGGCTATCAGGCTGGTTTAGATTATGCGCGAAAAAGATTAAGAGATGAGGGACTTATACAATCTTCATTTGTGAATAAGGCATCTGAGGCAAATGATAAGTCTGGTAAAACAATAACGGTAGAAAATGAAAAAATCTTGCCCAATGTGAATGTTAAATCTGTAAAAGGGAGAGATATTGAAATTGAATTTGAAGCTTCGTTGTTAGATATTTTTCAGGAAGGAAAGCTGACTAAGACTATGAAATTACCTTCAGGAGTCAATATTGAAAAACATATACCTAAAGATTCTGAGAAACATAGAAAAGAAATTGATGAATATAATGAAAAGTCAGTGAATCTTGTTAACAAGGGTGACCTCATTAAGTTTCCCCTTTCTTACATCATTGAATATTTGGAGCCTGGTGACTTAGAGGATGGTGACATGTTAAGGGCTTTTAGTAACGATGATATGGAAAATGATACTTTTGAAGCGACTAAAGTTGAAATAGTTTCGTTTACTTTTGATGAATCTGTTTTGCAGAAAAAGGAAGATAAAGATGTGTTTTAATAATTTTTTGATAGTGAATTTTATTAACTTTTATTTAGACAGATGGCTGAATCAATAGAAAAAGAGGGTTTAGAGTCTAGCCAGGATGTTGTGAATAAGCTTGCGAGTTCTTCCGTAGTGTCTGTTTCTGTAATGGTGACTGTTGCTATTGTGGTTGGCTTACTTGCTTTTACCGGAGCTTTGTATTTGGGTGAGACAGGTGCCTTTTCGTTATTTACAGATGAACAAGTTGAGCAAGTGAGTGCAACAAAAAAAGCACCTAAGAAAGGCTCTTATGAGGATGGCTATCAATCGGGTTTAGATTTTGCGCGGAAGAAGCTTGAAGCTAGAGGGTTAATCCCTTCTTTGAGTGATTCTACATTTCAACGTATTTTTAATGCGGAGGTAAAATCAGTATCAGGTAGCGATGTTGTTGTTGAGTTTGATGCTACGCAGTTTGATGTTTTTGGCGAAGGAATGATTACCAAAACTGTTATGATTCCAAATAAGGTAGATATTGTCCAAAACGTACCTAAATCTTCTGAGGCTATTTTAAGCGAATATGAGAACTACAATAAAAAAGCTCAAAATTTAGGTGTTGGTGATGGATTTATTGCGCCGCCCTCTTTGTATACGATAAAAAAGTTGAAATTATCTGATTTGGAGGTTGGTGATAGGTTGAATATTGTTAGCGTTACTGATATAAGTCAGGCTTCTTCATTTGAGGCGAGTTCAGTGGAGCTTGCTGTTGCTCCATCTTTAGAAATTCCTATTGTTGCGCCTAGTTTAACCTTGCCTCCTTCTAATAGTAATCCATTACCTATTGATGAAATTCCTTCAATTGAGGATGAAACGGTTGGTATTTCCGAGGAGATTGCTGACGACTCAGATTTAGCTAATGAGCTACCCTTGGCTACTGAGGATAGTACAAGCAATGTTGATAATGAAAAATCTGGATCAGATGATGTTCCTGATTTGAATGAATAAAGACTAATTTAATTAATGTAATATGAGCCTCTTTCAACAATCGAAATTAAGAATTTTACTATTAAGCTGCTTTCTTTTTGCATCAGCTTTCTTCTTTTATTCTCCTACCACTTTTGCCGTGGGTGATGTCTGCCAAAATGATGCAACCTGCTGTACGCCGCCTCAGAGCGTGATTGATGGAGGTGGTTGTCCTGCTGGCAAATATTGGATTGGACCTGCCCTTGGAGGAAAATGTACTACTTCAGCTACCACCTGTGCTAATCCTCAAAAATTTAGTTGTACAACAGGTGCTTGTACCCCACTTCCCGCTGCTCCTGCCACTTGTACCGGTGGAAAAATTCATGTAGGAGGTGGAAGTTGCTGGGAACCTCTTCATGTATTGCGTCAGAATGCTGCCGATACTATCTATAAACTATTTCGAGGTGAATATTTAGGCAATCTTGTTTACCTCCCCGAAGGAACCACTTGTGCTGCTAATGAAGTGATCGGATGGGATGGATCGAAATGGGGATGTGCTAAAGGCGGACTTTGGACCCCATCACCAACGGTAACTGATGCTATTTACTATAGTACTGGTGAGGTTGGAATTGGGACTGATGCACCAAATGCTAATTTATCAGTAATTGGAACAGCTAATGTGGGTGCGGGAAATAAATCACTTGGAGCCCAGTCCTTTTCAACAGGATTTATCAGCACTGCTGAAGGCATGAGATCTCTTGCTGCAGGATTTGCGGCGTGGGCAAAGGGGAATGATTCTGTTGCTTTGGGTAGTAGCTCGAAAGCTTATGGGCATGTTTCAATCGCTGGTGGCTTGTTGAATGAAACAGGTTGCGCTGCGGGGTCTAATTGCAGTACGACATCTACCACTCCAGCTGCCTATAATTCCCTTAATAACGATGGCGAGTTTGCTGTTGCGTTGGGCAGCTTAAATAAGGCAACCGGTAAGGCTGCTGTTGCTTTAGGGGGTCAGAATGCTGCTACTGGTTATAATTCATTTGCTGCAGGTTTCCAAAGTAAGGCGCAAGACGATATGGCTATTGCACTAGGGTATCGAGCTCAGGCTAATGGTGAAGCTGCTGTATCTATGGGTAAGGATACTATTGCGAAGGGTTGGTCTTCCGTTGCTCTTGGTCAAAATATTACTGTGAATGGCCATAATTCGGTAGGAATCGGCTTAAGTTCTGGGTCTGTTTCTACAATTACAAATAACGGCACTATGGCTGTTATGGGGGGTAAGGTAGGAATAGGTAAGGTTAATCCGTCTGAAATTTTTGAAGTCAATGGGCGGATGAAAATTGATGGTACAGCTGCCGGAACCTGGATTGAGGCCGGAGCGAATGATTGGTTTGTCGGTCGCGGGGGCGCTGGCAATACTCAGTTAAGATTTTATAATAATGGAGATAAAATTGTTTTTGAAAATGATGGAGACCTTCGAATTGGTGGCGCGAATTTATATATTTGGAATCAAGAAGTATTGAGTACTACCGGTGGCACAGTAGATGTTGGTGGAGCGATGGTGAGCCGATTTCATAAGCAGGTGGTGATTGATAATAGTGGTTTTGGAACCAGTTCAGATCCGAATTATATGCTGACGGTTAATGTTGCAGACAATACGAATGGTTTAAGTGTTCAAGGTTTTGGGGGGAGTATCCTTTCTTGCACTTCAGGCGGTTGTAATGGGGTTTCCGCTAGTGGAAATGGGAATGATTTTTATGCGAGTGGGCCTGGAACGAATTATGGTTCAGCTTCATCTATCCGCTGGAAGAAAGATGTTGTTGAAATTCCCAATGCTTTGGATAAGGTCAGTGATCTGCGTGGTGTTACCTACACTTGGGACGAAGAACATGGTGGCCAGGCCGATATGGGAATGATTGCTGAAGAGGTTTATAAGGTAGTACCAGAAGTGGTGACTCTTGACCCTGATGATTCTCAGTATGCGAATGGTATGGACTATGGTGCTTTAACTCCACTTCTTACAGAGGCGATCAAAGAATTGAAAGCTGAAAAAGATATTGAAATATTAGAACTGAAAAATAGAATCAGCGAATTAGAATCAAGATAATAATCATTAATTTTTTTCTATGCCACGTCGAAAGAAAAAAGATTTAGGTCTTCAAAAACGGATTGCTTCTATGATTATTGTGGCGGTGTTAGCTTTTTTTGCTGGTCGATATACAGTTATCACACAATTTGATTTGCCGATTGTGGCTGATTTATCTCACGTTCAGGAAAAGGCTAAGAATGGCTCATTTAATAAGGGTTATGAACACGCCCTTAAAGAGTTGAATGGTGAGTCAGACCTTTTGTTAAATCAGACGATTACTTACTTGAGTAATGCTATTGTGACAAAAGTCAGTAGCGATTTGGTTGAGGTTCAAGTTTCAGCTAGTTCGTTGGATTCGAGTAAAGAAGGCTTGGTTGTAAAAACAGTTCAAGTTCCAGTTGGTGTAAAGATTGTTGAAAAGACACCTATTTCTTTTGAAGAAGTTCAAAGATTAACTGAGGAATTTCAAAAAAGATATGAGGCTTTGAGCAAGAAAATTGCAAATGGTGTTGGTGAGCCAGAGGATCTTCAGGATATTAAGCTCCCTTCTTCTTATAATGTAAGGGAATTTCAACTTTCTGAGTTGAAAGAAGGGGATGCCTTATCTATAATCACTAAGAATGATGTTCGGGCGACGGATCGTTTGCAGGCGACGTCGATTGAATTGATTCGTTAAGAATAATATTAACTATCAATCGTTATGAAATCAAAAAAACCTGTTTTAAAAATTGTTTTAATCGCCTGGGTCGTCTTTTCGATTCTTTATGTGGGCTATACTCAATATCGATATTTGACTAATTTTGTCGCTAGTACAGCTTATCAGCGTGGTCTTTCTGAGGCGGTGGTTCAGGTCGTTCAGCAGGCCCAAAAATGTGAAGCCTTCCAGGTGCAAATTGATGGACAGGGGGTAAGCCTTATTAATACTAAGTGTTTACAACAACAGCCTGCTGCAGCTGCTCCGGCAACTGATAATTCTTCTGAAGGACAATAGTAAACAATTGAGATAACAATAGAAGCAACAGTAGAAGCAACAATAGAGTTGATGTGTTTCAATTGTTTTATCAACGTTTTTCAATTGTATACATTATGGTTTGGGTGTCTAAAAAAGCTTTGACACTTAGTTTTTGAACTGCTAAAATCCACCGTGCTTATTTAATTTTCGGACTTCGCTTTTTGAGCGATTCACGGGACATAAATAATTTATTATTTTAAATACAATAATTATGGCTGAAGGAACATTTGATCGCAGCAAACCCCATGTAAATGTGGGTACCATTGGTCACGTTGACCATGGTAAAACTACCCTAACTGCCGCTATCACTACCGTAGCAGCAAATAAAATGGGAGGTGTTAATAAAGCGGTCGCATTTGATCAGATCGACAATGCACCCGAAGAAAAAGAGCGTGGTATTACTATCGCTACTTCTCATCAGGAATATGAAACTGAAAAGCGTCACTACGCTCATGTGGATTGTCCTGGACATGCTGACTACGTTAAGAACATGATCACTGGCGCTGCCCAGATGGATGGTGCGATTTTGGTGGTTAATGCAGCTGATGGTCCTATGCCACAAACTCGTGAACATATCCTTCTTGCTCGTCAGGTAGATGTTCCTTATGTGGTTGTCTTCCTTAATAAGGTTGATATGGTTGACGATCCTGAATTGATTGATTTGGTAGAAATGGAAGTACGTGAACTACTTAACAAGTATGAGTTCCCTGGTGATGACACTCCAATTATTCGTGGATCTGCTCTTAAAGCTCTTGAAAATCCAAGCGGACCAGATGCTGAACCTATTGTTGAGCTTCTAAAAACACTTGATGATTATATTCCTGAGCCAGAACGTGCACTTGATAAGCCTTTCCTAATGCCTGTTGAAGATGTTTTCTCTATCAAAGGTCGTGGTACTGTTGCAACAGGTCGTATTGACCAGGGTATTGTTAAGATCAATGAGGAAGTTGAGATTGTTGGTATCAAAGAAACTCGAAAAGTTGTTGTTACCGGTGTTGAAATGTTCCGAAAGATTCTTGATCAGGGTCAGGCTGGTGATAATGTTGGTCTTTTGCTTCGAGGAATCGAACGTGAAGAGATTGAGCGTGGTCAAGTTTGTGCAAAGCCTGGTTCAATTACACCTCATACTCAGTTTGAATGTAAAGTTTATGTTCTTACTAAAGAAGAAGGTGGACGACACACTCCATTCTTTAAAGGTTACAAACCTCAGTTCTACATCCGAACAACGGATGTTACTGGCGCTGTGACTTTACCAGAAGGAGCTGAAATGGTAATGCCTGGTGATAATGTGAACCTTAAGGTAGAACTTGGTTCTCCTATTGCTTTGGATGAAGGTACTCGTTTTGCTATTCGTGAAGGAGGCCGAACTGTTGGTGCCGGAGTTGTTACCAAGGTTATTAAATAGATTTTTAGCCCCGATGCTACATCGGGGTTGTAAAGTTTATTTAAGACCGCTGACCTGATACCTAATTGGGCTAAGTCTCTCAAAATTAGAACCGTAACCCCAACTATGATGGCTGAGAAGAAGAAAGCTGCTACTAAGCAGAAAATCCGTATTGCTTTAAAAGCATTTGATCACACTGTGATTGATAAAGCGGTTAAAGTGATTATTGATTCAGCTGAACGAAGTGGGGCTATTATTGCTGGGCCGATTCCTCTTCCTACTAAGATTAAAAAGTTTACGGTTAATAAATCCACTTTTGTGGCTAAAGATTCTCGTGAGCAATTTGAAATGCGTATTCACAAAAGACTGATCGAGCTTCGTGAGACAACCTCAACGACTATTGATGCCCTCACTAATCTTACGTTACCGGCTGGCGTCGATATTGAGATTAGGATGTTGAGCTAATGTGTAGTA
>JAJDCE010000064.1 GCA_029260985.1 Patescibacteria group bacterium
CGCCTGAATAGCGAAGTGTATATTCTTCATCCATCCAATGATTGATGAGCTTTTTGTATTTCGCATTTAAATTCCCCGCCCTCAAATTTCCGGGAGCAAAATTAATAGCTTTATCTTTAATCTTTAGGTTTTCATATGTGAGTGTGAATTCACCCACATCATTTAGCGTAAATTCGTGTGTTCCTTTCCCAATGGTATAAATCAATGTCGTACGCGGACCATAAACCACATTAATAGCGGCCACCATATCTCTACCAGTACGCCCAATAAACCCTTTGCCCTCAAAAATCGCAAAAACAGATCCAATCGCCAAATTGGTTTCAACCAACGACGATCCGTCCAACGGGTCATAAGCCACCGAATAAACCTGCTTATTTTCCTTACATTCACAAACAGTAATATCATCCTGCTCCTCCGAAATCACATGGGAAACAATGTTACACACATCCAAATTCTTCATAATAATCTGATCGGCCAGTACATCCAAAGCGAGCTGATCATCACCAGATTTATTCTGCGTTCCAGCAGAACCCATATCACCCATCTGCAGCGCATGATTGATGTACTTCCCTGCTCGGGCAATATACATAATCAAATGACGCAAGCGATCCGGCACCTCAGCCTTATAAAGATGTGAGTCTAATAATTTAAGCATTTTTTTGGTTATTAATTGTTAATTCTTGAGACTCGCACTCGCACTTGAGACTAATGAATAATTTACATGTGTTTAGAAAGTAATCCCATCACGTCTACCAATCGATTCGCATAACCCCATTCATTGTCATACCAAACCAGCATCTTCACCGTCCTCTCACCAATCACCTGGGTGAGTTCTGTGTCCACAATACTGGAATGAGAGTTGGTTTTAAAGTCAATTGATACGAGAGGCTCATCACAATAATCAATAATAGGCTCAAAGTAAGGATCGCTAGCAGTTTGCCTGAAAAATTCGTTGAATTCCTCCTTACTGACTTTGTTGTTTAGCTGCAATACAATATCGCAAACCGAACTGGTCGCAATCGGAACACGGTAAGCCATTCCATCCAATTTACCTTTCAGTTCCGGAATAATTTTAGCCGTAGCCCTTACAGCACCAGTCGTGGTTGGAATCACACTCATTACGGCACTTCGGGCCCGCCTCAAATCCCGATTCGAATTATCCAAGAGATTCTGAGAATGGGTAAAGGAATGAATCGAAGAAACTGAAGCGCTTTCGATGCCCCATTTTTCATGAATCAGCTTGATCGGCGGAGCAATACAATTGGTGGTACAACTCGCATTCGAAATAACATGATCCTCGGCTTTTAAGTCTTTCTCATTAACTCCAATTACATACGTTGGCGTGTCGTCTTTCATAGGGGCAGAAACCAATACTTTTTTGGCGCCACCAGCTAAATGACGAGAAGCAATATCATAAGTTTTGGCCTTGCCGGTACACTCTAGAACCAAATCAACCCCATGATCTTTCCATGGGATTTCACTAGCATCTTTGGTAGCAATGCATCGCACTTCTTTTCCATCAATAATAATTTTGTTGTCATCCCCGTTAGTTTGAATATCATTGTCGATTTTGCCATGTACAGAATCGTACTTTAAAAGATGGGCGCGCATTTTCGCATCCTCACTTCGGGCATTGATAGTCACAACTTCAAATTCCGGATGATTGAGCAGTAAGCGGTGAACGATACGGCCAATGCGACCGTAACCATTTAATCCTATTTTTAACATTTTTGGAGGGTTAAAAATTATTTTACATTTCGCATTTCTAATTTCAGATTCTATTTTAAATTCAAAATTCTTAATTGAGGCATTTGATTCAGAAATCTGAAATGCGAAATCAGAAATGATTTATGCATTTTCAGCATCCTCACTCCATTCTCCTTTAGCCGCCAAGCCATTCATTTTAGCTCTGTGGGCTAATTTAGCCTGCGCTCCTGCCACATCATCCTGATTAGCCGCCCAATGATCTAGAGCAGGCCTTTGAATACTGCGACCGTATGAAAATGTAAGGGGCCAGGGTTTCTCTTCAGCCAGTTTATTCATTAAATCCAAATGAATCGTGGAATTTGCATCCGTCTGTCCTCCAGACAAAAACACCACTCCGGCAAGCTCAGCTGGCACATTTTCTTTTAAGCATTTAACCGTTTGCTCCGCAACAGTCTGAGGATCTGTTTGTTCTGACGCATCTTTACCCGCTAATACCATGCTTGTTTTTAAAATGGCTCCTTCCATAGCAACGTCCTGGTCCTTCATTTCTTCAAATAACTTTTGCCATGTACGAGCGCATATTTCGTAACATTTTTCTAAACTATGATCTCCATCTATTAAAATTTCCGGCTCGACCATAGGTACCAAACCAGCTTCCTGACACAGGGCGGCATATCGAGCCAGCGCATGAGCATTAGCGTGTACACAGCCAGAACTTGGCAGGTCATCTCCTTTAATCGCAATCACCGCACGCCATTTAGCAAATTTTGCTCCTAATTGCGCATATTCTGCCAATCGTTCACGCAAACCATCCAAACCTTCCGTTACCTTTTCACCTTCATGAAGAGCCAAATCTTTAGCTCCCATATCCACCTTTATTCCCGGTAAAATTCCAGCCGCTTCAAGTGCTTTCGGGAAAGGAGTTCCATCATCCGTTTTCTGACGAAGAGTTTCATCAAAAAGGATCATTCCACTCACTGATTCACCAAT
>JAJDCE010000065.1 GCA_029260985.1 Patescibacteria group bacterium
ACGTAAATCCGAAGCGCCTGAAAGGTTTTGGTCGCTGGATGATGCCCCACCTTGCTTTTGAAAGTAGATTTTATAACCTCAGCGAGTTGAACGGTGTTGGTGATCGGAGCTTTCTTCCTAGCTGCCACTATGGCTCTGGCAATAACACGAGACCGTCGTTCATCACCAAATTCATAAATCAAGTCGGCCAGCTTCTTTTCATCAAACGTGTTGATCACCATTTGCGCACTCAGCTCCTGATTCTGGTCATAGCGCATATCTAAGGGGCCTTCTTTTTGAAACGAAAACCCTCGCTCAGCCTTATCAACATGAGGAGATGAAATCCCAAGATCAAATAGAATCGCATCCGGATTCCCAAATTTATGTTTCTCAATTTCTGATTTCAGATTTTCAAAATTCGAATGCACAAAAGTAAAATCCCGAATCCCGAATCCCGAATCCCGAATCCTAGCTTTGGCTTTGGCCAAATTCTCAGCATCTTGATCAAATCCCATCAGTTTACCTTTAGGCCCAATCCGCTTCAGCATCTCAAGACTGTGGCCTCCAAGCCCCAGCGTACAATCGACTACCGTCATTCCTTCTCGAAGATTTAAAAGATCAAGGGTTTCAGCGAGTAAAACGGGCGTATGCTCAGGTGTAGACATTCGGTGCATGTAAAATTCAAAATACTAAACAAAATTCCGAAATAATGGGCTAGAGGAAGGGGAATTTGGTGCTTAGTGCTTGAAATTTTCTCATATTATTTGCCGTGTTTTATTTTTGTTTTATTGGCTTACACTAACACTTTATGTTGTACACAAAATTTGGTCAATGACAAAAAATGTGTTCAGTTTTGGACACGCTGTCAATAATGAGTACAAATTTGGTTCACAGATGCCAAAAACGGAGTAAAAACCGTTGTCGAAAATACCGACAATTAAGGTTGACGAATTAACAAAAATATGATAGAATCATCATCCCTATAAATTCGTCTGTTCTTTGACATTTAGTTTTGTGCTGGGTCATTCCCTATTTAGAGAGTCGCGAAAGCGGTCTGTTTAGATGGGTTTATATAGGATTCTCCCAGTACAACACAGTAAGCCTTTTGGAGCGATCATGTTCCAACGGGCTAGAGTATTTCGAGTTTTGCATCCTTCCCAAGGAGTAAGAAGATGAAACAGGTAACTGTTTTGGCAGCCATTTTGATGACCCTTTTGCTCGCCGCTTGCGGCGACACGATCCACAACCACTACAACCCCAACGAGGCGGGAGTCCCCGTCGCCGATGCCGGCACCACGCCGGACACCACCAGTGCCGACAGCAACGCCGACGCAGCCGCGCCGGACGCCTACCGGTTCAACTGGCCGGACAAGGGCATCAAGCCCGACAGCACCGTTGCTCAGGACAGTACGCCGACAGTCGACAGCGCCCCGAAAAAGGACGCCTTCGTCTTCCCGGACAGCAAGCCCAAGGTCGACTCCGCCCCGCCCCCACCTCCGCTCAAGGAGACCATCGTCGACAAGTCGGACTTCAGCATGAAGGCCGGTACCAAGGTCGACATGGAGGGGAAGCTGTACTACATGGATGTGGTTGGCAAAGTCTGGCCTATTCCGGGCAACCAGCTCACCCTTGCCGTTTCCGCCGGATCGACCGTGACCGTCGTCAACAACACGTCAGGTCGCAAGCTCCTCCTCGAGGCCAAAAACCTCGACGGCATCACCGAGTTCATCTGGTGCTGGACGAAGGGTACGACCACCAACACGGATGATCTCTGCGAACCGTTCAAGGTCATCGTCTTTGGCTCTCAGCTTCCACCCGATGCAGGTTTACCCGATTCTTCCCCACCGGACGCCGGCATGCCAGACGCCTCCCCACCCGACACTGGTCTGCCTGACACCGGAACTCCTGACTCCCAGCTGCCTGACACCGGATCGTCCGATTCGGTTCAGGCTGACGCTGGAGCAGGAGATTCGACCGCCGCCGACTCCAGCACTTCCGATGCTGGGGTTGGTGACTCCCTGGTCGCTGATTCCGGTTCTTCCGATGCCGTCGCTCCCACCCCCGGGACGCTCACCGTTACCGTGGTGGCCGACGGCCTCAAAACTGGCGGAGCTACGGTGAAAGCCACCAGTACTTCCCCAGGCGGCCTGAGCGTTACCAAAACGTCAGTCGCTGGGGTCGACACGGTCTTCACTCTGACTCCCGATGGCTACAAGGTCGAGGCCAGCAAAACGGGCTACGACGCCAAGTCCGCCGGCACCTTCGTGACCCCCGCCGGAAAGGTGAAAATCAGCCTCGCGCTGACCAAAGCCGGTGGTGGTGGAGCGAACTCCCTCGTGCTCAAGAAAGACTTCGTTTTGCCAGGAAACGGCTCGATCGACATGTGCGGAAAGCTGTACTATTTGAACGCTTCCCTCGTCGAGACCGCCGTGCCTTGTGCAGAGATGAAGTTGGCGGTGACTTTCGGAACCACCGTCACGGTTGCTAACAATCCCGCCAGCCAACCCCTCCTCCTGCTGGCCAGTGCCACCGATACCGGCTACTCCGACGTGGAGTGGACCTGGGATCGCGGCACTCCTGCCACCACGGATGACCTGAAGTCCACCTTCAAGGTCTACGTGTACACCCCTCCCTCTCCCTAGCGGAGAATCCTATCCTCAATGAGGCGCCGCTCTGATTCGTCAGAGCGAGCGCCTTTTTCTCATACCCAAAGGTCATCCCGGACAACCAATCGTCATCCTGAACTTGATTCAGGATCCCAAGTTAGAATAGTTTGGATTCTGGGTAAATACTGAATCAAATTCGGGGTATGTTTCAGTATGACAAAAAGGGAATGAGGACGGTAGAAGACCTTGCAAAATCTCAAAAATATGGTACAGTTCTAAGCCTGTTCTTTAAAATTCCTTATCAAGTTCGCAGTGAGCTTAAGTTTACTGATGAGTTTGATAGGATCGGATTCTCTCTTGCAGGCAATGGTGCTTTGCAGGAAACACAGTTTTTATGATTTACAGGAGTAAAGCATGCGAAAAGCAATCGGATTCATGATGGTCCTTTTTTTGGTCGGTTGTGGTAAAGAAATTCACAACTACTTCTACAGCGAAGCCGGCGTCGTCCCAGACGCTAGCATTACAGATGCCAAAAGCGACCTGGACAGTCGTCATGCAGAAGCAGGTCGTCTCGACCTCAAAGCCGACCTCAGTGACTCAGCAGTCGCCGACGCCGGTCCGGATGCCTACGTGCCTCCACCCCTTCCCGGCGAAGTTCGCATCCGCGTTCTCGTCGACGGTAGTCTGATCGCAGGCGCCAAGGTGTGGATCGAGTCCGGCAAGTACGGCAAATCAGCTATGAAGACCTCTGACGGTTTCAATCCCGTCATCTTCCCGCTGGTTCAACCCGAAATATGGACGATTACGGCTCAGCAAGCAGGTTATCAGGACGGTGTGACGATCATCACGGTCGTTACACAGGTCATCGAAGAAGTGAAACTCACCCTCGTTCCAAGGCTGGATTCTGGGGTTCCACCTCTAGACACCGGCCCACCTGATATAGGAGGTGATGCTCCAATTGACGCTGGGGTCGACTCCTCACCTGATGCAGGAGTAGATACCAGTGCTGACGCGAGCGCCGATATAGGTGCTGATTCAGCACCTGACACTGGAGTTGATACAACCGTACCGGACGCGGCTTCGGCCGATCTGGATCCCAATACGGTTGGAAAAGTTCAGATCAACGTCGTTGATGACAAGGGAAAGCCTGTCTTAGACGGCAGCTGGACCCTTACCCATCACGGCACTTCACCGACAACCTGGAAAGACATCAAGTCTGACACGTTGACGGTGATGCCTATTGGTCAGTACAGCATTTCGGCGGTGATTCCAACGGTCAGCCCACCCAAGCTGCCGTTCACCAAGGTCGACTTTACCCCTAAGGGTCAGCAGACTTTGACGGGAAAAGGCACACTTATCTTCACGGTCACCTACACGCGGCCCACGGCCAAGGGAACCGTGAATATTTCAGTGGTCGACGAGAATGGAACTTCCATCCTCGATGGCAGCTGGAAGCTGAGTGATGGCCTCTATGACATTACGGGCTCTCACAACGACTCCCTTCAGGTGTCACCCGGTACGTACACCTTCTCGGCGAAACTTCCGGCGGAGAATACAAAGTACGCATCGGTGGATTTCAGCCCCAAGGGCCCACAAGCTCTGAACACCGGTGCAACTCTCAATTTCGAAGCCATGTATCAGCGCAAGAACGCTTCGCTGGTTCTGATCGAAATACGAGACGATGGTGGCAACGGCATTCTGAACGGCGACTGGACGCTGAAGCGCATAAGTGCTCCGGTTGAAGACGTGATCTCGGGAGTAGGGGATCAGACCATCTCGGTGTTGGCTGGAACTTACGAGCTTACAGCAAAGGTCCCATCTGCTCCCGCCCCACAGCTCGCTTTCACAAAGGTCGATATCGTCCCGAAAGGACCTCAGATACTCCTGTCTGGTTCAAATCCCACCCTGAAAGCCGTCTACCAGCGTCCTGCTGGCGCGATGACCGTCGACATCTTTGTCGATGACAGCAACAACAATGTCGTCTACGACGGCAGCTGGTCGCTGACGAACGGAAGTACGGTTACACTTACCGGAACAGGATCCAGCACCTACACACTACCAGCTGGTACCTACACGCTGACCGCCGTGGTCCCACCGGGGAACACCAAGTATCTCACCCCAACGGTAGACCCCAGCACTTCTCAGGCCATTCCCGCCCTCGGCTACAAGTACTTCCATGTGAGGTACCCGCTGAAGCCCTAGAGAATCCAACCTTTTCAAAGGCGCCGTCCCGATTTCTCGGGACAGGCGCCTTTTCTTATGTAAGAATGTAGAATAAGATACTTGACAAAAAACATAAAATATAGTAAAATACCATGGCTTTTTCAAAGCATCAGTTATACCGTTTTTCTGTTCTTTAACAATTAGATTTTGTACCGGGTCATCCCTTATTCAATGTCCATCAGAATTACTCTGTTGTGGTGTTGGATAGGAAAAGGATTCTCCCGGTACACATGAGGTGTGCTTGGAAGCAGTTTTTGAACGTTCACGAAAGGAACGAAAATGAGAAACGCAATGATGCTCACCGCCCTCACCATCCTCCTCACCGCCTGCGGCCCTGCGCCCACCAATCTGGCAACCGACGCCCAGCCTCCCGTTCAGTGCAATGCTGATCAGGAGTGCACCGTCGACTGCTCGGGCTTCGACAGCTTCAGCTGCTCAAGCAAAGGCATCTGCATCTGCAAGAGCAAACCCGCTCAGTGCTCCGCCGACTCCGAGTGCACCACTCAGTGCGCCGGTTTCGACACCGCAGCATGCAAAGCTGGCGCCTGCCAGTGCTCAAAAACCACCGAGAAGTGCCCCGCCCTCACAAGGGCTGAGTTCGTCGAGATGTTATACCTCTTTATGGGGTACGACAGGTGTCCGGATAGCAAGCTTAAAAAGAGCTGTTCGGATGTGAAGGACTCACTCCTCGCCTGCAAGTGGAAGACACTTCAGGATGAGGGGATTTTAGATCTCTCGAACATGAACGGCACCTGCTCACCTAACACTAAACTAAATCGAGCAGAGATAATCAAGATCGTCATCACAGCGATCGATGGACTGAATAGCTACACTGCCCCGGCCTCGCCGACCTACAAGGATGTCAAGAGCGCTGATTGGTACTTCGACTACGTCGAAGCCGCCACGCAGCTCGGGTTGGTTTCCGGTTACAAGGATGCAAACGGCAGCCTGACCGGCAAATTTGGCCCAACCGACAAGGCGGACCAATGCTGGGCCTATAACATGATGAAGCTCGCCTTCCCCAGCACCGCTGCCAACCCAACGAACACCACCCTCGCTGTCCAGATAGCTTCAACGCCCACCTCCCAAACCTACGTGAAAGGAGAAACAGCACCCGCGCTCGGTATCGCAATGACGGCTGGCAGCAGCGGAGACGTTAAGGTCAAGCAATTGACCGTGCGTACCTATGCTGATTCAGCTCCCGGCGCATTCTTCTCCGCAACTGGCGACACTCCTGCTAATACGGTTGTTGCCAACGTTACGCTATACGACGGCAACAACCTTGTCGCCGGCCCTGCTACATTAAGCTTGGTCGACACTGGCGCTTCGGGTTTCGTTCCCGACAGTGGCGACTACTACAAGGCCACCTTCAAAAACCTCAGCCTGACTGTCGGAAAGGGCAGTACCAAGATGTTTACTGTCAAGGTAGGCCTGAAAAACACCATGACGGCAACTAGATACTTGGCAGTGGACGTGGTGCCGCCCGTGGATGTCGTGGCTGAGGATTCAAGCGCCAAAGCCGTTATTCCTACTGGTGGTGCCCTCAACAGCGCTCCGCACAGCCCCGAACTAACCATCGTCACCGCTGGCACTCTCATCGCATCATCCGAGGGCAACCCGAACGCAGCAATCGTGGTGGCTGGGACCAATAATAAAAAGGTCTCCAGATACCGCTTTCACGCTCTGCGCGAAGGGTATACCGTCAACAAGGTGACGGTGGTGAACGATGTGGCTGGTGCATTCGATGTTCCGGTTGCGACCTCTGCGGTCAGTTCAGTCACTATCAAGTATCCTGACGTGAACGGAGTGATCCAGACACGCTCAGGCTCTCTGGTAGCTGGCAGTATCGTCATGTCGAATATGAAGTTCTACGTTCCCAACGGCCAGGACGCCTACCTCGAGATTTACGTGGATGTGAACACTTTGGCCTCAGTAGGTGAAAGCCTTTCCGGTCAAACCATCCGTCTCGGCATTAGTGACACTGGCAATACCGTGGCCACTTTCGATGCCATCGGAAAGCTATCGTCTGCTACAGTCAATTCGCCCACCATTTCTAACGGGTCAGCGGTTAATCAGTTCGTCGTCCGCAAGTCCGTTCCTACCTTCACGAAAGTCCCTGGCCTGAGCACCACGCTCGTCATCGGCCAGAACAATCTGACCTCGGTCAAGATATGCGCCAACAGCGCCGGCTCCGTCAGCTTCGGACGCACGACCTTTCGGGTTACGTCCAGCGGCTACCTGCCCCTGATGGACTTCGCACTCTTGCGCGGAGGGACAAAACTGACGACAGTCAACATTTATGCTGGCAGTACCAACGTCGCCCAGGGTTCTGGTGCAGGTGTAGTGTTCGGCGACTTGCTGGTCGTCGTTTCCTTCAACCAGGAAGAGACGATTTCGGCGGGAAGCTGCAGTACTTTCTCTCTCCGTGCCGAATTGAAGTCAGCTCCGAGCACTGGCACAACCGTCGCCACCCGGCTCGTGGTCAGTACGACCACCGAGCCGCAGCTCTTATCTCCTTGCTATCACGGTAATACAGGCAGGGTATATGCGGTGAACGGCAGCGCTCTGCTGGCCACCAACAGCTTCACTGCACACGTCCAGGGGGCGGAGATGATCTGGTCCGACAAATCAGCGGATGCACATTCCTACCCCACCATCCAAAAGGGCGTGGTCGTCGCAGGCTCCGGCTCGTGCGACTACACCAACGGCTGGGGACTGAATGTTACCGAGCTTCCACCCCACACCCTCACCTTCTAGCTTTCCCCTCTCGGGAGAATCCAACCTTTTCAAAGGCGCCGCCACATCCGTGTGCAGGCGCCTTTTCTTATGTTTATATACTTGACAATATAGTAAATATATTGTATAATTCATCTACAGTTTTTCTCAAGTTTTTCAACCTCCGAACACTGCTCTTTTGCACCATCAATTTTTGTACTGGGTCATAAATCCCTTATTCCTCGCTCAACAGCAATTCCGCTGTTGTGGTGTCGGATAGGGAATGGATTCTCCCGGTACAACCGGAAACGAAACAAGAAGGAGACAGAAATGTCCAAGATCATCACCCTCATCACCCTCGCCCTCATCACCCTCGCCTCTTCGTTGGCCTCCGCCAAATGTGTCAAAATAGTCGAAGTCCACCATAGCGGGTTTTGGGTCTTCAAAGGAAAGCATATTGATATGAGTGGGAAGCTGTTCTGCAAAAACGCAAAGGGTAAGCTGATGCCAATTCCCGACTTATCGATGCGAGTAAAGAACGGTTCATCACTCGCAGTTGCCAGAGGAACCATTCTCGTTGCAATGTCAGAAGGGCTGTCAACCATCAAGTTCTGTTCAGCCTCAGCAACAAAAAGGAAGTGCGGCTCTTTCCGGGCTGCCGTACCACCCTCCAAGTAGGAGAATCCAACCTTTTTTCGAAGGCGCTTCCCCGATTCATTCGGAATCGAAGCGCCTTTTTCTTATATAAAAACATCCTCCGACTCCCCTTTAGGGGGTGGGGGTAAAGCCCATGTTAGCGCGGAGTTAGGGGTTAAGCCTTCTCATCCGGTGCGTAAAGGTACTCGTAGTTCTGCTTATTGTAGTCGAAAATTTCACCTTCTTTAAAGAACCGTGGAACCTCTGCCTGAGCCGTTTCCAGACTATCTGAAGCGTGTACTAGGTTGCTCTGGATGCTCATGGCTAAATCTCCACGAACCGTTCCTGGAGCTGCTTCACGAGCATTGGTGACCCCACAGAGCTTACGCACAACCTCAACCGCTTCACATCCCTCCCAGCACTGAACAACCACAGGTGAGCTGGACATAAAAGAAGCGATTCCAGGAAAGAAAGGTTTATCAGCTAAATGGGCGTAATGTTCTTTGAGCAGGGCATCATCTAATTGCATCATTTTATTACCCACAAGTTTTAATCCTTTATTTTCAAAATAAGACATAACCTGCCCAACAATCCCTCTTTGGACAGCATCTGGTTTGATTAGAATAAGTGTTCGTTCCATAATTTTTCTAGGTTATTTATTTACTTTGTGTACGACCTATTAAAGCGCACTTCGTACTTAATTACAAGATTAGCAACACTCTCCCGACTTAACCTACTTTTTCGCCCCTCTATCACTTGAACGTCATTCTGAACTCGATTCAGAATCCTATGTCAAACTACTAGGTTTAGGATCCTGAATAAATTTCAGGATGACGAATTAGGTGCAAAGCCCTTGCACAAAAATGAAAAAATAATCTGTTAATTAAGATTCGAATTACACTAGTAATGCAGCAAAGAAGCAAAGTGATCCTTATCCTCAAAAGGTCCAATCAGTGCCAACCGTAGATTTTCCTCCACAAATAACTGTTTCGCAAGCCTTTGAACGTCATCAGCCGTAACGGCATCAATCTTTTTGATGATTTCCTCAACCGACTCAATTTCGGGATAAAGCAGCGCTTGTTTGCCCATCAAGTGGGCATATTCTTCACTATCTTCCAATCGGAGGATGATCTTACCTTTCATGTATTCCTTTGCCTTATTCAGTTCATCGTCTCCCACAGGCTCCTCTTGAATCTTCCTGTATTCCTCCAAAATAGCCTCGATGGCTAAATCAACACGGGTTAAATCGACACCGGCTGAAGTAGAGATGGCACCAGTATCAGCGTAATCATCGGTGGTCGTGCGAATATAATAGGAAAGCCCTTTAGCTTCACGGACATTCATAAACATGCGGGAGCTCATATTCCCCCCTAAAATCACACTGAGGATCTTTTCAACAAATTCATCATCATGCCTGGCGGGTAAAGCTTCCACTCCCACGATCAGATGACCTTGTTCGGTCTTCTTGTTCTG
>JAJDCE010000066.1 GCA_029260985.1 Patescibacteria group bacterium
TTAAACAGGGATATTGCTATTAGAAATGATCATACTCTTACTACGACTAATGAGTCTGTGTTCTGGAAGCTGAGGATACCTTCCAGTCAGGCAGTGGGGTCTTATACAGGGCAGACTACGTTTGCGACGACGGCTAGTGGAACGTGTACGACGGGGCAGGGGTATTAATGCCTGTTGGACAAAAGGTAGACAGATTCTTGACGGTTTCTTGTCAAGTTTTTGTCAAATAAAATAATTTGCTCTGCTAGGGGGAATCCGCTAGACTATTGGCGCTTTGAATATTTCATTAATTCTTCACTATGTTTTCCAGATTCTCCAAAGGCCTTGTTACCATTATTGCTCTCTCGCTATTGATGACTGTTGTGGTTCTGCCGGACAGCGTTAAGCAAAATTGGCCTAATAACCGTTTTGTTAACCTTTTTAAAGATCCTAAAGTGACACTGGGTCTCGATCTTCAAGGTGGAACACAGCTTGATTATCGTATTGACCTCCGAAATGCCAGAGCTAAGAACGAAGATGATGATTTGAATAATGATGTGCGCATCAATGATGTGATTGAAGGGGTTCGGGCAACGATTGACCGCCGTGTGAACAGTTTAGGTGTTTCTGAGCCCAATATTTACCTGTCTAAGGTAGCTGATGAAGACCATATTATTGTTGAGCTCGCCGGCATTAAAGATGTTGATGAAGCAAAAGCTACTGTCGGAAAGACCATTCAGCTTGAGTTTAAAGAGCAAAAAGATGCTTTAGATATTGATGAAAGAGATGTCATTGAAGCTAATGCTAAGTCAATTTTGGAAAATGCGACTGCTGCTGATGCGGATTTTGATGCACTAGGGAAAAGTACCGAAACCAGTGATGGAAAAATTGGATACCGGCCTGAAGCCAAGCGATGGAAATCTGAGCTTCCTGATCACTACAAAGAAGTTCTTCCAAGGCTGGCGATTGATAAAGTCCATCCAGCTACCCTAGAAGGTTCTGATGGATATGCACTCGGTGCTGGCGGGTCAATTACAGAGAAGAAAGGGCTTTATATCGTTCAGATGAAAAGCAAAGAGGTTAATGACCGTACTGAGAAAAAATTCTCTACCCTAAAAGATGTAGCTAGTGCACTTAATACGGAGGTTGGAACCCAGACTGACAAAACTCGTGCGGATTTTGACCCTGCTGAAGTGGAAGCCGTCTTTTTGATGGCCGAAACCGGACAGTCTCATACGGATGTACTTGAGATTGGGGAAGAGTATCGCGTTTATGGATTCAACGGAAAAGGTGAAGCCGAGAGGCAAGTGGAAGCCAGTCACATTTTAATTTCATATACTGGCTCTGAACGCACTTCTGAATCAGTGACTCGTACGAAGGAAGAAGCTCTTGAGTTGTCCAAACAAGTTCTTGAAGAGGCTGAGGCTGAGCCTGGTCAATTCCCGGATCTAGCCCGAAAATACTCTGATGGCCCTAGTGGCCCAACGGGCGGTGAATTGGGTTTCTTTGGTAAAGGTAAAATGACACAAGCTTTTGAAGAGGCCTCTTTGGCCATGGCGGTCGGGGATATTTCTGATGTAGTGGAAACAGAATTCGGTTATCACATCATCAATGTCACCGACGAAAAAACTTTAGAAGACCGCGTTAATGTGTCGGCTTTAAAAGTTGAAAAAACAGAAGCTAACAAAGCTAAGCTGGATGAAGAAATTCTGAAAATGGATGGGTATGACGTAACGACGCAGGAAGAAGAATTGGTTTATAACGAGCTCTTCTTTGACTTAACGCCGGACCCATGGAAGCCAACAGGACTTGATGGAGCTCATTTTAAGTACGCCTCCCCTACTTATAATGACATTGGCATTCCACAGGTGAACATCGAATTCGACAGTGAAGGGGGTAAAATGTTTGAAGAAATCACCGAACGATTAGTTGGTAAACCACTCGCCATCTTTGTGGGAGGTCAACTGATTTCTGCGCCTAATGTAAACCAGAAAATCTCTGGCGGCACCGCCGTGATCACGGGTCAGTACACTCCCCAGGAAGCGATGCAGTTAGCGCGTGATCTTAATACAGGGGCTATTGATGCTCCTATCATTCTTTCAGGGCAATACACCATCAGTGCTACCTTGGGTGAAACGGCACTCAGAGTGTCTTTACTGGCCGGCTTAATCGGTCTTATCCTGCTCGCCCTTTATATGATTGCCTACTATCGCCTTATGGGCATCTTTGCTGTTTTGGCACTACTTATCTACTCCATTATCATTGTCTTCATTTTAAAGACGACAGGCATTGTGATGACTCTTGCCGGAATTGCCGGGATTATCCTTTCGATTGGTATGGCGGTGGATGCGAATATTCTGATTTTTGAGCGGACCAAAGAAGAGCTTAACAGCGGAAAAAACTTTTCTGCGTCGGTTTCGGCTGGATTTGAACGAGCCTGGTCATCTATTCGGGATTCTAATGTTTCCTCTCTGATCACCTGTGTTATTCTTTACTCTTTTGGCAACTCTATCATTCGCGGATTTGCCTTGATGCTGGCGATTGGGATTCTTATTTCTATGCTCACTGCGATTACCGTAACAAAGAAGTTCCTTCAGACTCTTACGGGTACCAGATTGGCTAAGAATCGTTTCTTGCTTGGTGTGAAAAAGATAGAAACTATCAATCGGTAGTTCACCCAATAGTTTTTCAATTGTCTGCCGATTGTAAATCCAGTTGTCTGTCTATTGGCAGACTATCGGCATACCATTGGTTAACCATTGAAAAATGATTAATAAATCCTTACAAGCAGAGTTAGATGAGCTAGTCTCAAAGAGAGAACAGCAGGCGTTTGTGGAACTTGCAATTAAGAAGGAATTGCATAAAACTAGAGCTATGAAAGCTGATACAATTGAAGTCTATGTTGATGGTGGTTCCCGTGGAAATCCTGGTCCTTCAGGGGGTGGTTTTGCTGTATATCGCGGAGGAGAAAATGTACTGGAGGGTTCAGAGTTTTACGGTGAGAAAACCAATAATCAGTCTGAGTATCTAGCACTTCGAACAGCCCTACGAGAGGTTTTTGCTCACTTCCCGGAAGTTAAGATCAACTGTTTTATGGACAGTCAACTTGTGGTTGAACAGATGAACGGGAATTATAAAGTAAAGAACGAAAATATCCGGCCTATTTATGAAGAGGTGAGCCGGATTTCGGGGCAATTTAAAGGCTTCCAAATTCAGCACGTCCGTCGTGAACAGAATCAACGAGCGGATGAACTGGCTAATCAGGCGATGGATAAAGGTAATTAGCATTTGGCATTTCTGATTTCGCATTTAATTTAGCATTCACTATTTTGGCATTCGAATGCAAAATTTTTAAATGTGGAATTCAATCTGAAATGCGAATTGTAAAATGCGAAATGAGCTAGGAGTGTTTTTCGATCACTTCCGTCAATGCGTTTTTGTCGTGTACGCCCACCATCTCTTCCACTACTTCTCCATTCTTGAACACTTTAAGCGCAGGGATGCTCATGACACCGTATTGACTGGCTAGATCGGTGTTTTCATCAACATTGACTTTGTAAATTTTTGCTTTCCCTCCCGCTTCATCAGCGAGCTCATCAATGATCGGTCCTTGAGTTTGGCATGGTCCACACCATGGTGCCCAAAAATCCACTAATACCGGGATGTCTTTAACGTCTAAAACGTCTGCTTGAAATGAGTCTGATTTTGTTTCTGCTGCTGGCATACTTTTTTGGTTTAAATAGTAAACTTCAGTGAAAAAATGTTATCAGTATTCTTCTTAACTTTCAAGTGTCTAAGCGCATTAAATGTGACATAAACTACATCTCATCTCTATTGTGCTATTTGGCTAATCCGCTATTTCGCTATTTGAGATTATTAGTTACAAAAAACTCCTTGCCAAAAGCGAAGGAGTTTCAAGTTTA
Source organism: Patescibacteria group bacterium (assembly GCA_029260985.1). Taxonomy (GTDB): domain Bacteria; phylum Patescibacteriota; class Gracilibacteria; order UM-FILTER-43-11; family UM-FILTER-43-11; genus JAJDCE01. Next base: position 3,903 of record JAJDCE010000066.1, read on the forward strand.
AACTAAAGTTATCCGATAGGATTATCGAACAGCGTCTTTAAGGCTTTTACCAGCTTTAAATGCAGGAATGTTCATAGCTGGGATTTTGATTTTCTGAGATGGGTTTCTTGGGTTAACACCGGTGCGAGCTGCACGTTTGCTAATACGGAAAGTACCGAAACCAGTGATGGTTACATTTTTACCCTTCTTAAGTTCTTTGGTAATTGAACCCAAAACAGCGTCTAGAGAAGTACCAGCTGTTTTTTTGGTAACACCTGCTGCAGAAGCAATAGCAGCAACTAAATCTTGCTTAGTCATAATACAACGAGTTTAAATAATAAAAAGCATACGCAGTATAATCAGCGACAATGAAGCTGACAAGGTTTTTTTAAACTTAAGATTTGTAAATTTAAAATTAATATTGTATCGTCTTGTCGAACCATTTTTGAACCATTAATTGAAAATATGAATCACGTCATCATTGTAGAATCCCCGGCAAAAGCAAGAACCCTAAAGAAGTTTTTAGGTGCTAAATATAATGTCAAAGCCTCCATGGGGCATATTCGGGATCTTCCCAAAAAAGAGCTCGGTGTTGATACTGATAATGACTTTAATCCTAAATATGAAATCAGTCCGGATAAAAAAAAGATCGTCAAAGAATTAAAAGATCTGGTGCACAAATATAAAGATACAATGGTGTGGCTCGCAGCCGATGAAGATCGCGAAGGAGAAAGTATTGCATGGCATCTGATTCACGCACTTAATCTTAAGAAAGGTCAGTACAAGCGAATTGCTTTTCACGAAATCACTAAACCGGCAGTATTAGCAGCCCTTGAAAATCCACGTAATATCGATTTTCACCTGGTTCATGCTCAGCAGGCCAGGCGCGTTTTGGATCGGCTGGTTGGCTATAAACTTTCTCCTCTGCTTTGGACAAAAGTAAGAGCGGGTTTGAGCGCTGGTCGTGTTCAAAGTGTGGCGGTGCGATTGATCGTGGATCGGGATCGGGAAATTGAGGACTTTAAGCCAGTGGAATACTGGAAGATTGATACTGACCTTAAAGCCAAGAAAGGAGAATTTAATGCCGATCTTGCTAAAATTAAGGGCAAAAAAGCTGAAGTGGGCAATAAGAAGGAGGCCGACAAAGTCTTGAAAGACTTGAAATCTGCGTCATATAAAGTGGGTAACTTGGTCAAAAAAGAAGCTCAGCGACAACCCTCATCACCTTTTATCACTAGCACTCTTCAGCAAGAAGCCTCCCGAAAGCTTGGGTTTTCTGTTAAGCAGACTATGGTTCTGGCCCAACAGTTATATGAAGGGGTTTCTCATGGGAAAGACCATGCTGGTCTTATTACCTATATGAGAACGGACTCTTTCAACCTTTCAAATGAATTTTTAAAGGTAGTGCCTAAAGTGATCAAAAAGATCTATGGGGACGAATATGCACTTGATAAACCCCGTGTTTTTACAAAAAAAACCAAAGGCGCTCAAGAAGCCCATGAAGCGATTCGGCCTACAGATTTGAGCAAAATGCCGGCTGACCTAAAATCCCATTTAGACCCTCAGCAATACAAACTCTATAAATTGATATGGGAAAGGACTGCGGCTAGTCAGATGCCACCTGCAAAACTGGACATGACGACGGTTACAGTTGAAACCGATAACGGCTACACCCTGGAAGCCAAGGGGCAGGTCATTAAATTCCCAGGATTTATGAAGGCTTATATTGAAGGTACCGATCATCCCGATGAAGCGCTGGCTAATAAAGATAAACTTCTGCCCGAGATTGAAAAAGGTGAAACGTGTGATCTTAAGAAGGTTAATTCCGAACAGAAATTCACTCAGCCTCCTGCGCGCTATACTGAAGCGACGCTGGTTAAAAAGCTAGAGTCTGAAGGGATTGGACGACCTTCTACTTATGCGCCAACCATCTCTACCATCATCAACCGAGGTTACATCGAAAAGCAAGCTGACAAAAAATTATATGCCCTGGATATTGGCTTTATTGTTAATGATTTTTTGGTAAAGCATTTTCCGGACATTGTTGATTACAGCTTTACAGCTGATATGGAGGAGGAACTGGATGATATTGCGGAGGGTGAAAAAAAATGGGAGCCAGTAATCTCAAAATTCTATAAACCATTTGAGAAGTTACTGGAAGAGAAAAAGAAATCGGTCAAAAAAGAAGATGTCATCATTGAGAAAACGGATGAGGTTTGTGAAGTGTGTGGCGCTCCGATGAAAGTTAAGCTCGGTAAAAATGGTAAATTCCTGAGCTGTTCAAAGTATCCTGAATGCAAGAATGCCAAGCCCATGAAAGAAGATCGGGAGAAGGAAGAGAAGCTACAGAAGGAGTTTAAAGATGAGAAGTGTGAAAAATGTGAGTCGGCTATGGTGGTCAAAACAGGTCGGTTTGGAGACTTCCTGGCGTGCAGTGCGTACCCGAAGTGTAAAACAACAAGGCCGCTTGCCCATGCTCTCAATATCGATTGTCAAAAATGTGACGGACAATTGGTTGAAAAACGGACGAAGCGAGGCAAGGTTTTCTATGGTTGTAATAATTATCCAAAATGTGATTTTGCCACGTGGAGCAAGCCACTTACTGACCCCTGCCCTGTCTGTAAAGGTATGCAGGTTCAAGCTAAAAAAGATCTGATTAAATGCGAGCAATGCGGGAAAGAAACCGAAGTCTAATTTTTTAGCCTTAAGTCCTAAGTTTTAAGCTATAAGCTCTATCTATATTTATCAGCTTACGGCTTATCGCTTATTGCTTAACGCTTGTTATTTAGCAGTCTAGATATTAAAATCGACACATGAGCAAAAAGCTACTACTTAAGAAATTGTTGGCTCGTGCGAAGAAGAAGACCTCTGTTTTAGACAAGATTCTTTTTTCAATTCTAGCCCTTGGCTTTGCCATGATGATTGCTTTTTTTGCTTATTTAATATGGTTTACGCTCAGCAATCGCAGCGTTACCCACTTTCTTCCATCGGAAAACACAGTGGCCTATTTTGAACTAGAGGATCTCACCCTTCCTCCAAAATTTGATCAGGAAAAGCTGTTTGATTTAGTTGGTGTAAGCGCAATTTTAACCAAAACTTTTGGGTTGGATGTAGGAGACATACAAGACTACTTAACTCAGGGGCGCTTGGGCTTTGCTCTAATTAAGGATGATGAAGATAAAACGAAACTTTCTCTTTTTTTACGCACTCAGGATAAATCGGCTACACTCGATTACTTTGAAAGTTTAGGCGTTGAAGGTGAAACTTTAGCGACTATTGGTGAGAAGAAAAATATTATTTATAGCTACCCACAAAGCCATGCCTTTGTATTTAGTTTTATCGGACCTTACTTATTCATATCTCAGGATCTCGACACCCTAAAACAAATCCAATCCGTTCGCCAGAAAGAAGCACCTAGCCTTAATGAAAATACGAAATACCTAAAATCTCTAGCTAACCTTCCCCGCCAAACGTGGGGCCGTGGCTATCTTAATATTCAAACGCTTAATCTTGGGGCCGGAAGCCCTATGAGTCCGATGATTACTCCGCTCAAAAGCTTCCTCAATCATTTTGCCCTCACGATCCGAAAGCAGCCGAATGGCTTTCACTTTAACTCGCTGATGTCAATCAACTCAAAGCTTCTTGCGCTGAAGAAAGGGTACACAGATCCTACTCGGTTTACTTATAGCTTGGCAGACTATATCGGTTCGAAAAATTCAGCTATTTATATAGGAGGGGCTAACTTGGCTGATGAATGGGAAAATACTTTGGATACGATCAGCAACTTAAACCCTGCTTACGGTATTATTTTAGAGGGTATATTGAGAGCTCAGATCGCTAAATTGTTTGGGGATGATGTGAGCTTGCGGGATGATATTTATCCTTTGTTTGAAGGAGAGTATGCTTTGGTGTTTGAAAACCTACCGCCTCTGACGGAAGGGCTTGAAACAGAAACGAGTCGCTTTGGGCTGAAGCTGATCCTGAAACATGACGATATGAATTTTGTTAAGGTGAAGCTGGAAAAACTCCTGGATGGATTTGGTGCGCTCGCTGCTCAATATGCTCCGAAGTTAAAGGTTTTCTTATTGCCAGATGGAACCGAGAGTCGAGAGCTGGTGGCTGACCCAACAAGACTCACTGAGCTCACAGAAGATTATGAAGATTATGAAATCAAATGTATGGATGTGACGGGCTCGGTGTTCGGCTTTTGCTACACCGTTACAGATCAGCTGGTTGTTTTAAGCAATCATGTAGACTCAATCAAGGAAACCATTGATCTTTCCACATCACCAAAATTTGTCCTTTCTCAATCTCAGGGGTTTCGAAAAGCGCTCAGTAATTTGAGTGCAATCAGTGATGAAATCACTTATGTAGCAATGGATAGTACGAGTGAGCTTTTCAAGAACTCAAAGATTGGTCTTTGGATTAATAATCTATTTGGCCCTTTTGAAGCGGCGACGTGGATCAAACATTATTTTAATGATGGGGTATCGACGGAAGGATTTTTGCTTTTGAAATAGGACTAAGAACTAAGGATTAGGAATAAGGTCTTGATCTGTGTTTTTTCATAAAAAAACCCCTCCGGAACACCAGCGTTGCACTGGAGACCGGAGAGGGTAAGGGCTTATAACTCAGGTTTCGCGGATCAAGATCCGAAAAACCAAAGAGGAAAGAGCCGAACTACTTGCGAGAGGCGAGGAAATGGTCGTCGTCGAACCACGAGTCATCACCCCAGGGGTTGTGGGTGCACAAGGCATGCCTATCGTCGACCTCGCGCAGGAGCGGACAGTAACTCTCGTTCGCCTGTCGCCAGAGCTGTCGCCGAGCTACGATAGGGAATTTCATCTGGAGATCTCGCGTAAGCTCGTCTGCACCTACAAAGCAGAGCTCCATCGCACCCTCGGGCACGAGACCAAGCCTGTCTAGCTCTCGTAGGAGCTCGGAATGCTCGGGATTTACATGATCGCGGATATCGCGGTGGAAACAGACCAAGACGAACTCTCGTTCGCCATCTCGTTTCTCGGGCGGGAAGTTCTTGTCGTTTATCTTCTTATCGATGTAGTCGTCGTCGAACCCCAAGGCGTCGCGCGCCTCCTCAAGGGTGATGTTGTAGTCCCGGGTGAACGAGATCGGGGTGATGGTGGGCTTGGGGTGAGTCATGAACTCCTTCAGAAGTTCGGTGAACCTGCCACTCTTGAGAAGCTCCTTGAGCTGGCTCCTTTCGATGCCACTCTGGGTGATGAGGTCCAGCATTCTTTGACCTTGTTTCAAGCTTGTCCTTGCCATGACAATTCCTTGTGAAGAGCTTTGCTCGAAGGAGCCGGTTTTAGAGTTTCCCCCAACTTTTCTTCGGTTCTCAACTTCACATCGAATCGTGGTAAAATTAAGTGCTGTGTCTCAGCAAATGTCGCAAGTAGTTATTAATGAGCATAGTCAATCATCCACCTCAGTGGAAATTGAATGTATTTCTAGCGAACTATATCACTTTTTTAAATATATGTCAATTTATTTGGAGGCTATTCAAAAAATAATTGACACACTGACTAACATTGCTAAAATGGATTGGCACTCGTTTGTTTGAAGTGCTAGGTTTTATTGTCTAATAAAGTTAAACATGAATATCAAACCGCTAAATGGTTATGTGGTCATTAAGCCTCTTGAACAAGAGGAGGTGACAAAGAGTGGCATTATTATTCCTGATACTGCTAATAAGGAAAAACCCCAAGAGGGTGAAGTGGTCGCTGTAGCTGAAACTAATATCAGCAACGATGGTGCTAATTTGCCGATCGAATTAAAAGCTGGAGACAAAGTTTTGTACGGTCGATATTCAGGTGAGGAAATTGAAGTTGATGGAGTCGAATATAAGTTTGTTGAGATGACATCAATACGCGCTATCATCGCATAAATGCGATGAAGCTGAGAGCTTTGAGCGATGAGCTTTGAGCTGATTCATAATTATTAATTCATAATTAACTATTAAGATGGCTAAAGATATATTACATAGTGATGATGCCCGTCAGAAATTACTGGATGGGATAGAAAAATTAAATAACGCGGTTCGAGTAACCATGGGGCCGAAGGGTCGTAATGTTCTTTTGGAGCGGAAATATGGTTCACCGACTATTACCAATGATGGGGTCACGATTGCCCGCGAGATTGAATTGGAAGATCCGTTTGAAAACATGGGAGCACAGCTCGTGAAGGAAGTGGCCAATAAAACTAATGATGTGGCAGGAGACGGTACTACAACTGCGACTGTGATGGCTCATGCGATCATTAAGGAAGGAATGCATCACATTACGACCAATAAGGTGAATCCAATGCTTCTTAAGAAAGGGATTCAGGATGCGGTTCAGGTGGTTGTGGATGAGCTGGATAAGATGAAGAAAGATATCAAGAGCAAAGAGGAGATGGCTCAAGTTGGAACTATTTCTGCTCAGAATCCGGAAGTGGGCAAGCTGATTGCTGAAGTGTTTGAAAAAGTGGGTGAGAATGGAGTGGTTCAAGTTGAAGAAGGTCAGACGATGGGACTTTCGATTGATATGGTGGAAGGAATGCAGTTCGACAATGGCTATATTTCTCCGTATATGATCACCGACACGGCTCGAATGGAAGCAGAGTTTGAAGATGCCCATATATTAATTACAGATCAGAAAATTTCCGGCATTAAGGACATTCTTCCTCTTTTAGAGTCTATGGCACAAGCAGGAAAAAAGAATATGGTGATCTTGGCTGAGGATGTGGATGGTGAAGCGCTTGCGACTCTTGTGGTCAATAAGCTCAGAGGAACCTTCAACACCTTAGCGATTAAAGCACCAGGTTTTGGTGACCGCCGAAAAGCTATGCTTCAAGATATTGCTACCTTAACTGGAGGTCGAGTGATCAGTGAAGAGGTGGGATTAAAACTTGAAAACGCAACTATGGAAGATCTTGGCCGAGCACGAAAAGTGGTTTCCACTAAAGATCATACAACTGTTGTTGAGGGTAAAGGCCAAGGTGATGCTATTCAAGAACGCATTGCTCAAATCAAAGTAGAGCTTGATAAATCGACCTCTGACTTTGATAAAGAAAAACTACAAGAACGTTTGGCGAAACTCAGTGGTGGTGTAGCAGTGATCAAAGTTGGGGCGGCTACGGAAGTGGAGCTGAAAGAAAAGAAGCACCGTCTAGAAGATGCGCTTAGCGCAACTCGTGCTGCCGTTGAAGAAGGTGTGGTAATTGGTGGTGGCGCTGCTCTTTTCCAGGCCAGTCACAAAATTGATCTGGATAAATTTGCAGACGGAGAAGAACGATTGGGCGCTGAAATTGTTAAGGAAGCTCTTTCTTACCCCCTTAACCAAATCGCTGAAAATGCTGGGCTGGACGGAGCAGTGGTTCAAGCGAAACTTATTGATGCCTGGAAGAAAGATAAGAATATGGGGTATGACGCTACCTCTCCGATCAACAAGGCGGTAGAACAGCAACTGACTGACATGTTTGCCGCAGGTATTATTGATCCAAAAAAAGTGACTCGCTCTGCCTTGGAAAATGCGTCTTCTGTGGCAGCAATGTTCCTGACTACTGAAACGGCTGTGACTGAAATTCCAAAAGAAGAACCAGCTATGCCTGCCGGTGCTCCTGGAATGGGGGGTATGGGTGGAATGGGGATGCCGGGGATGATGTAATTATTTGAATAACCCTAATGTCATGAAAAAAACTATACTACTCATACTCGTGATGGTTAGTCTATCTGCCTGCAGCCCGAAAACACCTGAAGCAATGGAGAAGAAAGACGGGGAAGTTATGATGGAAAAAGGAGAAAATGACGTGATGAAAAAGGAAGGTGATGTGATGGAGAAAAAGGAAGAGCATAGAGAAGTGATAGAAGAGGAGGGTTCTATGATGGAGGATAATTCAGTGCTAAAGAATATGAAAATGACGGATGTATTTGCCGATGCCGTAAGTATCGACCTTAAAGATGTGGCTAAATCTGGTGCAACCGGCAAGGCATGGCTTGTGTTTAAAGATGGAAAAACCTATCATCGCGTCACCTCACCCAATCTACCAGCGCTTACTAATGATGATTTTTATGAAGGCTGGATTGTAAAAGGTCTTTTTTCGATTGTGTCTTCCGGCAAGATGGAATTTGATTCAGCAAGAAATGAATGGATCCTTGATTATGTGACGGACGGAGATAAAACCGATCATAAAACCATTGTGATTACTCAGGAGCCCAATGATGGCGACCCTGCTCCGGCGAAACATATTATTGAGGGGAAATTTTAATTTTTGTGGGCTGGATTTAACAGCTCTTTGTTCTTATTCTAAGATCGACTGGAATGGGCGGTTTTGGTTTTAGCTTGCAAAAGCTAAAGAAAGAATATAGCTTACCCTACTATAAAAGTTACTAAATTATGGTAAAGCCTATCTTTGGAAAACTATCAGAAACGGATTATACGGATCGCATAAATACCCCCGCTAAAAATCCTGAATATTATGAGCGATTTCATCAGCCGCTTATAGATAAGGCGAAGGCAAAAA
>JAJDCE010000067.1 GCA_029260985.1 Patescibacteria group bacterium
TGTCTGCCTTAAGTACTAATTTTAAATACTTCATGTCTCCCGTATTGATCTGAGAAACGATTCGTTCCACCATAGAGCCGCCCCCTTCTGTTGTCTGCTTCCGTTCCAGCTCTAAGATTTGATTGAGCCTTTCTTTGGCGATTTTTTCATTCTTAAAAGCCTGAAGAATATCTCCGGCTTTTGGCACTTTATTAAGCCCTGCAATTCTGGCTGCACCGGAGGGCATAATTTGTTTAAGCGCTGTTCCTGTGTGATCCTGCATCGCCTTAATCTTACCCAGTGTTGTACCCACCACAATCGTATCCCCCACTTTCAGGGTTCCAGTGTTTACCAAGATGGTGGCGACTGGCCCCAGTGAAGGATCTAAATGGGATTCAACCACCGTTCCAACTGCCATTCGCTTCGGATTGGCCTCTAATTTCTCGATATCGGCTACCAGAAGCACCATTTCCAACAAATCTTCTATGCCATCTCCTGTGTGGGCTGAAACGGGAACCATAATGGTTTTTCCGCCCCAGTCTTCAGCCTGAAGACCATGTTCTACTAATTCACCTTTCACTTTCTCAATATTGGAGTTGGGTTTGTCGATTTTATTGATGGCGACAATGATAGGCACTCCGGCCTCCTTGGCATGATTGAGGGCTTCAACTGTCTGAGGTTTTACTCCTTCATCTGCCGCAACCACCAATATAGCGATATCAGTGACTTTTGCCCCCCTGGCACGCATCGATGTGAAAGCTTCATGGCCCGGGGTGTCAAGGAATGTGATCAATTTCTTGTTTTTTTCGACCTGATAGGCACCGATGTGCTGAGTGATACCACCCGATTCACCGGCAACCACATTCGCGCTTCTAATGGCGTCCAGAAGTTTAGTTTTACCGTGGTCGACATGCCCCATAACCGTCACAATCGGTGGGCGGACTTTCAGCACTTTCTTATCGTCTTCATGTAGTAATGATTTGATATCTCCTTCAAATAACTCCTCTGACGTTGCCTCCTTTTCCTTCATTTCTACTTCGATTCCGAGGTCTGTCGCGACCAAGGCTGCAGTATCGAAATCAATTTTCTGATTGATGGTGGCCATGATGCCATTTTTGATCAGATTTCCGATTACCTCTGCGACAGCCAGACCTGTTTTTTCAGAGAACTCTTTAACGCTGATTGCACTCGGTATTTCAATGATTCCTTCTTTCGGTTTGATTTGAGGTTGTGCCTTTGGGCCGCGCTTCTGACTGACCGCTCTTTTCGTCTTCTGCTCCTTGAATTTTTCGTTGTCCAACTCTCTCTCAATGGCCAATTCCTCTGCAGAAAGACCCTCATTATCGCCCGTGTCATAACTCACGCGGGCTTTTTTGACCTTTGGTCCGGTATGCGGATGACGCATCATTGTCAGTACTCGCTCTTCGGCCTTCACTTTCCTTCCTTTCCGCTTACCCTTCGATTTATAATAAGTTCGAGGCAGATTCTCCCGAGGCGCCATTTTAATATCTCCTTTTTTCTGAGCGAGCTCAATTCGTCGATTAACTGAAATTCTGGCGGTTTCTTTTGGGGCAATTTTAGGTGAAGATTTGGGAACCGCTCCTCTCATCTCAGCTTTTTTGACATTCTCATCCTCTTCTTTGACTGCTTCGGTGGATTCATCTTCCCCTTCCTCATCTGACTGGGCGGTTTCTTTGGTGGCTGTGTCGCGTTTTTTAGGCTTGGGTTTTACTTCTTTCTCATCTTTAATAACCACCACACGTCTGTGTTTTAGGGTTGGCTTTACCTTTCCCTTTAAAAAGCGGACTACCCCCGTCGCAAGGACATCATCAACCTCATGCGCGGTGGCACTGATTCCAAAATTCGTCTTTCCAAGCTCACGTCGGAGCTCTTGCGTAGTAATTCGAAGTTCTTTAGCGATGTCCGCTAAGCGCATAGGTAAACGTAAAAAAGCGGATACAGAGTACCACTCTCTATACAGACACGCAAGCCCTTTATAGGTCTCAAGTGCGAGTGCGAGTCTCAAGCAATAAAATCGCTCTTAACTTGAGATTAGTTTTGGACAATGGTGTCTGCAATTGCCTCGATATTTTCCTTCTCCTCAAGTGGTCCTTCGACCTCAAAATGACTGTCAGCGTCCCGGCTGACTACTGCCAAAAACTGATCGCCTTTTAGAGACTTTTTTGAAGAGGCAGCTTCATCCAGAATCACTAAAGAAATTAGAGCGTCAGACATGTGATCTAATGATTTATCACCAAAGCCAACGGACCATACTGAATTTTCAATAGAGCCAAAACTTCGGAAATACCAGTTTTTGGGATATTGAACTGAAAAATCCTTGTGCGTGTTTTCATAAAGTCTCATCCCTTCTTTGATTACCTGAACGGATCCACCGTCCGTTGCTTTGATAATCGTTTTTTCGGCAATGATGTCTATATTGTCCCCATCGATCTGAATCCAGTCTCTCTCTTCTCCCGCTTCATAATGAGCCTTCTTTGTGAAGTTATACTCATCGGCTGAAGGAGAATAATCAAAAACCGTTCGGAATTTTTCATCTTCCAAGAGGTAAATCGCCGCTAACAGATCTTGTTTTTCAATCACTTCCACTTCAAGTAAATCTGCCCCATCAGGGAGGATGGAGCTTTCGTGTTTACTAAAGGCTTCAGCGACTTTTTTGGATTCAGATTTTTCTTCCAGAGGAGCTTCATCAGTATCGTCAGAGTTTGAACTTTTATCAGAAATACTTTCTTCTTTATCCTCAGGGGCGTCTAAACACACATAACTGGTCGCACAGCCATCTTTATTCGTGTTCTTAGGCTCGTAATGCTGGCAGCCTAGTGGAACGGGTACAAATGGACAATCCAAGCTCGTCTCTTCACTGTCTACAGCGATGCAAACCCCTTCGGCATCCTCATCACCACTATCCAACTCGCACCGATAGCCTTCTTCGCAGACTAATTCCTCTTCGCCGCCACATTTTTCTCCGGTTTTCACTTTACCGGCCAACATGCTAAAGCTTTCTAAAAGGGTGAAGAATAATTGCTTTTGATCATCGCTGTCTTCTCCTCCATCTACAAAGCTAAGGAGATAAATCTTTTCCTTTAGTGGATTCGGGGTGTAAATCTTAATTCCGTCTGAATCGGTGTAGCGAAGAGAGCGCTGTGAACCAATTGTAACCGGAGTGCCATCTTCAATTTCTTTCGTTTCGATGAATTCATCCAATTCAACATCTATATTGCTGAATACCTTGACGAATCCGACCTCAAGCCCATTGCTTCGGAAAGAAAGCCTATCGTTTTCTTCGGTCATTTCCCACACGTTTGGATAGCTAAGTGTAAAACCAAATTTTGAGCTCTTGAAATCTGTGGTATCCCCCTCAATATCGATCCCATCCAGGCTTAGTTTTTCGACCGTAAATACCTGACTTTTATTGTCGATCAATTTTTGCATGGAGCCTTTAACCGTCACCTTTTTGCCAATGTAGTTGCTCAGGTTGATTTTTGAACTCTGAATCACCACAAGGTCTTCATCTTCCAATCGGATTTGATGAGTGCCATCCTGGTAAATATCCAGCTTGAACTCCTCAATCATACCTGTGTATTCACTTGGTAATTCTGTTCCAATTCCCTCTCCTAAACGATCTTCTAAACTGGGTGGCTTTTTGGTGCAGCCAACTATTAGAGATAAGCTGATTAATAAAATGAGTATGGGTAGTAATTTTCTCATGAGATTGATTCAGAAATAAAAGGTGTGTGGAATTATAGCACTTTTTGCAAAAAAGCAAATTGACTATAAATTGAATTCCTCATGCGCGCGTCTTCCCCAAATGATGGGGTTAGAGGGAAAAAGAAAAAGGGTAACCCTAAAAAGAAAAAGATATTTCTTGATCGTGTACTTTTCCTGTATTTTAATTACACATAAAATAGATAATTGTTACTCAAAATGTTCATCGCTTTTGAAGGTTTGGACGGCTCCGGTTCATCAACCCAATCAAGACTGCTGGCTGAAAAGCTGGAAGGTCAGGGGCATGCTGTTCTTTTAACCAAAGAACCCACCAGCAGCACTCCTATCGGCAAAATGATCAGAGATATTTTGCAGCACAGGTGGGAATGTTCACCTAAAGGATTACAGCTTCTTTTTTCGGCTGACCGTGCTGAGCATTTGGCTACTGATATCGAGCCGGCTTTAAAAAATGGTCAGGTTGTGATCACCGATCGCTATTTATTTTCGACGATTGCGTATGGCTCCCTGGCGGTTCAGGACACTGATTGGCTAGCGTCTTTAAATGAAAAATTCAGACTGCCTGACATCACTTTTTTGTTTAAGCTTGATCCTAAGATCTGTATTGAGCGTATTCAGGGCAGAGGAAGTGATTTTGAACTCTTTGAAGAGCATGAGAAACTGGGGAAAATATGGGAGGCGTATGAAAAACTAGCCGATCAGTTTGAGAATATTCATGTCATTGATGCAACCAAGTCAATTGAGCAAATCGGAGAAGAGATAGGTATTATAGCTGATAAACACCTCGACTCATGAACATTAAACTCATGAATTACCGTTTTTTAGCCTTTTTTGGATTCATTTTAATTCTACCTGCACTGATTTTAGTGTTTGCAGGCCTGTCTCATCAGTTTCTGGGTTATTCGGGCATGCTCAATTGGGTAAATTTCCAGCTATTCTTCTTCCATCCAGTGGTTGTTATGGGCGGGCTAGCGGCTGCTTTCCTTTTAAACGCTCTTGCCATCGTAGAAGTCAGCTCAAAAAAAGATACTTTCTTTCGGCTCAGGCCCCACATAAGCCTTTTGAACGTTTGGATTATCCTATTCTGTATTTTCTTTACCAGTGTTATTTTTATATACCTCCTAGCGGAAAATTTGTAGTTCTTTGCCAAGTTTGTCGAGTGAGCAAATAAAAAAGCTCACCTTTTTTTGCCAAGACTACGAAGGGTCAAGCTTTTGAGTTTTATTAGGATTAGCTACTCACACACATGGTCGCTGTCGTGGTTCCCGGCACTTCGCAACCCCCATCGTCCGTGTATACTTCGGTTCCAACCGCGATAACGATTATCTGAGCTTGAGCTCCACTTGTGTCCTGACAAATAAAATAGCCCGTGCCGGTAGAATTATAAGTATTGTCATCCGGATCCACTGGAACGTCTTTTATGTAAAATGGAGTCAATACACTGGTGCAATCGTAAGTGGCTGCATCTGCGGGTGTACCCAATTCAACAGCGCCCTCAAAACCACCATTGCCCACTCCCACTCCGCTTGAATCTGTGTCGCATTCCGGGATAACAGTAGCCGCTGGAACTGCACCGAATGAACATAAGGGCAAGGCACCTCTGCTAGTGGGTGAAGCCTGAAACTGGTACACCGATTTTAGAACCGCGCTGATCTCCTGCTTTCTTTCAGAATCGTTAGCCTTACCGAACTGAAGGGCGGGGTTAACTGCCACTAAGACGATGCCAGCAAGGATACCGACGATACCGATAACGATAAGGAGTTCAATGAGGGTAAAACCCTTCGTATTTTCGTGAGGCATTTATTTATAATTATTTATGTGAATATTATACTATAAATTTAATTATTTATGTAATTAATTACACCACCTTATTCTAAGCAGGTGTTCAAAAGCCCCGTATGGGAATACGGGGCTTTATCATTTCTTATATCATACTAACCACATTAGCCAGATACACACATGGTTGGTGTGGTTGTTCCAGGAACTTCACATCCACCGTCA
>JAJDCE010000068.1 GCA_029260985.1 Patescibacteria group bacterium
TTCGGTTCCTGCCAGTACATAATCAGTTTTTTTACTGACAGTTGCCGTAGCCTTTCCGCCATTAAGTTTGATGAGATCTTTGACTTTATCACGGCTTAAAGTGGGAAGTGTTCCTGTAATAACAAAAGTCTGCCCTTTTAATTTATCAGTCCTTCCAACCTTATTTTCAGAAATCAGTTTAATGCCTACATGTTGTAATTTTTTAAGGTATTTGACATTTTTCTCTGTTTTAAACCATTCATATATCATGTCCGCCACTTTTTCACCGATGCCATCAATCTCATTCAGATCATCAAGTGAAAGTTTTTGTATCTCCTCAACCATATTTCCGATCTCAGCAACAGTTACCTTTTTCGGAGTCGGCTCGTCAGAGAACAAGGTCATCTGATTGCGTTTTTGCTCCTCTTTAACTTCTATCTCATGAGTATCAAGCTGAAGATGATCGGCTAAAATCTCCGCAGTCTCTTCACCGATATATCGAATGCCAAGCGCATAAATAAATCGGGGGGCGGAAATTATTTTAGCCTTCTCAACTGAGTCCAGAAGGTTTTGAGCCTTTTTATCTTTAAAAAACTCAAGCTGAACCAGATCTTCATATTTCAACTCAAAAAGGTCAGCCGCATCCTCAATCAACTTCTCCTGAATGAGCTGTTCAGTAACTTTCTCGCCAAGCCCATCAATATCAAAAGCCTTACGGGAAACAAAGTGTTCTAATTGCTGCTGATGGACAGCAAAGCAATCAGGATTAGCGCACCTGCTTACAACTTCTCCTTCCGGCCTTTCTATTTCACCGCCGCAAACAGGGCATTTGGCCGGCATTTTAAAAGGTGTTTCCTTGCCAGTTCTCAGATCTTTTAAAACCTCAACGACTTCCGGAATAATATCACCTGCTTTTTGGATGACAACTGTATCGCCGACACGCACATCCTTTCTCTCGATCTCATCTTCATTATGCAGTGTTGCACGGCTTACAGTGCTGCCCGCGATCTGAGTCGGCTTAAGTATTGCGACAGGCGTAAGCGCGCCAGTACGACCTACTTGGATTTCTATATCCAGTATCTGACTGGTAGATTGTTCCGCAGGGAATTTATAGGCAACTGCCCAGCGTGGAGATTTTGCGGTCGACCCCATCAGATTCTGATGGCGGATGGAATTTACTTTAATCACAAGCCCGTCAATTTCGTATGAAAGAGAATCACGCTTCTTTTCCCACTTCTTCATGTCAGCAAGAATCGTATCCAGGGACTTATGATGTACGAAATGCTTTTCAACGCGCAATCCGAGTTTTTGCAATAGTTCTAATGTCTCCAATTGGGAATTGGGAATTGGGAATTGCCCGCCCGTGCCGGTTCGGACGGGGGAATTATCAACAACGTTAATCGAATAAAAGTACATTTCCAGATTTCTTTTTGACACAATCGCCGGGTCTAATTGCCTCACAGTTCCTGCCGCGGCATTGCGTGGATTAGCAAACTGCTGACCGCCTTCATCATTGATCCGTTTTAGATTATCTTTACTCATAAAAACCTCTCCGCCGATTTCGATGATCGGATAATCATCAAGTTTTAATCCGTCGATCTCATTCAGCTCCAGCGGTACGGATGGCATTGTTTTTACAGTATGTGTCACATCTTCGCCATGAACCCCATCACCTCGGGTTACGGCCTTAAAAAGCCTGCCTTTTTCATAGATAAGCGACAGGTTCAGGCCGTCCAGCTTAAGTTCACTTACATAGTCCAGCTTTTCACCCGGTACAAGCTTTTGTATCCGCTCTTCCCAGTCACCAAATTCCTCATCCGTAAATACGTCGCTCAGCGACTGCTTGGGCGTGATGTGTTTGATTTTAGCGAATTTACCCGAAAGAGCACTACCGACCCGTTGAGTAGGGGAGTCAGGCGTCACAAATTCAGGAAATTGCCCCTCAAGTTCATGGAGCTCTTTTTTGATCTGATCGCGTGCCGCTTCGGATACCTCATTTTTGTCTAACACAAAATAGTCGTAATTCCACTTTTTAAGCCATTCTTTGAGCTTTTCAATGCGTTCTTTTGCTTCGGCTTTGTCCATTTGTCTTTAATTCGTTATGACTTTTTTATATTAACAGATTTTTTCATCGATTTAAATAATATCAGGACTAAGGATATTAGCTTAAATTTGTACTTATTTGCCAAATTGTAAAAAATATAATATATTAATTAACCCACTTTGATCATTATTTAATCTAAATTATGAAAAATATTAGCACATCAGATTCTGATAAGGTAAATGAATCGGAACAGGTGGACCAATCCATTGGCGAAGTAGAAATAGGCTATTGCAACCTCACTCCATTTAAAATAGGAATGAGTGTTACTTCGAAACATTTTGATGGTAAAAGAAAAATCACAAAACTATATTTTATAGATAAAGCTCAGGAAATTGAAGGGTTTGGCAAAGTGCATATAATGGGCGGTAAAAATCGTTATTTTGCCCACTTGGATGGAGATAATACTGCACCATATTTTTTAGAAACTTTGGCTCCTGTTGATATGTCAGATTCTGCTGAGATAGATGGTTATGATCAAATGAAAGAAGAAATGATAGGGGCAATAGTAGGTTTGCGTAGCAGGTTAGAAAGTACCAACCTACCTTATTTTAGATCAGAAGCAAATCGCATAATAACTACCGAAGTTACTGATGTGAATTCTATAGGAAGAATCTTGGATGAATTTTTAGATATGATGTTATGGGGGGTTGGGGAAGAAGAATTTGAACGTTTGGTTAGTTATCTAGCTACCTTTGACGAAAAAACTGCACAAGCGTATCGACAGTTTCTTGATAAGCAAGATTCTGATGAAGATCCAGAATGCAGCAGGAGAACTGATTAAATAGCATAGCAAGCAATATTCAGGATAAAGAATGGCCTGCTGCCTTCTTAGGTCTATTTAATTTCATAGCTCCATCCACGCGTTTCTGTAATTCTGCAAAATCTTCTTTTGATATGAGTCTTAAATGAATATGACCATCAATTGTTTGCATGGCAGCATTGGGATTATGACTAGTAGTTATCATTCCACCATCGTTGCACCTATAAGAAGAGCTATCATCAACTGAAAATTCAGGCGGCGTATAAATAAATCCGCCTATATAGCATGAATCAATTCTGATAATAGCTGTTTGACTAATCCATATAGGCCTAGAAAAATGCTTTGCTATCTTATAAGCCCAGCTATCAATCAACAAATGAAATGGTAAAAAAATATCATTTTTTTTAAGTGATCGATAACACGAAATATCAGCTACACTTAAATCACCGAAATCACCATCCACAATCATTTTTGCAAGTATTGCAGTTGCATCCACTTTTCCATCAAAGCCATTATATCTACAAAGAATCATACTGCCATCTGGAAAAAATGGACAATTTTGAAGCTCAATCAAGGACGTATTTTCTTCCTCCATTTCTTCTTGTACCTTTTCTGCAAGTTTACTTAAATATTTTTCACGCACCCTCTGATCTATTGCGAGTCTTTTCCCCTCTTTTATTTTTCTTCTTCTTTCTCTATCCTTTCTTTTTTCTTCCTTAATTCTTTCTCTTTTAGCTCTTTCTTCGGGTGTTAATACAACCCTCTTTTTCATTTGCTTTTTTTGAAGATACAACTGCAATACTTTTTCGGCCCTTTTTCTTACCGCATACAATACACCTAATACAGCATTAACATCCAAATAATCACCTTTTAAACTATTCGGTCGCTGTGCTGTCAGCGCATAATTAAATATATTATCAGGCCCGCCTTTTGAGGAGGGAATAATATGATCTATAACCATATCTTCATGGCCAATTGGTGTACCCGTATTTTGGCATCTCCCTTTAAACACCTGATGAATTGCCTCCCTCAAAATAGGGTCAGAAATACTTACCTCCCCTTCTACTGGAAAAGTATATGTACTTAATATTTCTTCTGGCACATTACACCCCTCAAGATAGCCATTGTTTCTATAAATATCTAAAAGTGATGTCATTTAATAACAAGTAAAGGGTGAAATTATAGACAAAATATATATTTATGTCAATGTATTATAATCACACCCCACAACAT
>JAJDCE010000069.1 GCA_029260985.1 Patescibacteria group bacterium
TATAATTTAAAGCCTGAACAGGTGTGGTCCAAGTTGTGCCATTTGTGGAAGTGGAATAGAGTATGCGATAATTACTTCCATCATTTCCCGCATACCACATCTTATAAGTGCCACCATCTTTGATGACATTTGGGTTTAAAATACTATTTGTATCCCAATTTCCCTCCACATTATAGTTCAGCGCTTGTGTATACCCATCCGGTCCATTATCAAACGTCCAATGCCCTTCTAAATTCGTCGCATCCGGATCCTGGCCGTAAGCGATATACACATCGGAAACTTCAGCGGCAGTGAGGGCACGATCAAGAATATGCACTTCATCAATAATACCATCCAACTCAGTGTCAACAGTGCCGGCAGTGTTTTCTTTAGCGCCAATGTAGAGAGTAGAAACATTGTCATCTATACTGGCAGGTACTCCGGATGCTTTCTGGGTGGCATCAGCAGAACCGTTTACATACACATCCATAGTTCCCGCACTATCGTAAGTGGCGACAACGTGATACCAGGTTGCGGTAGCGAATGTAGTGGTTGTACCGGTATGGGATACAACAGTAGAGCCGTCTGTGGATACAGAGAAATTAATATTATTACTGCTATCCAGCCATAAACGATAACTTCGGTCATTATTTGCCGTTGTTTCATCCCATTTACCTATTATAGTCTGTTCAGCGCTTATTGTACCCAGATTAACCCATGCCTCCAGTGTAAGGTCTCCGGTTACGGAAAGGCTAGCGCTGTCAGAAGCGCTTAGATAATCATCCGTCCCATTAAAATCATAAGCACCCCCTGCAAATCCCTCCTCCGTATAATCAGGACAATTCGAACAAGAACCATCGTTAGCATTGGTTGTTTCATCGTCAAACGAGCTGGCCAAAGTTCCATCCTCAAGCTGCCAATAGCCAATCGAATTGGAAAGGAGAGGTGTATGACTACGCATCAGCGGCGTATCGTGAGTCGGCGCAGTGTTTGGCGTAAGCGTAGTACCACTGTTCGTAGATCCAAAAGCGGTCTCATCAGTATCAAAATTACGAGCTTTAGCACAGAAGAAGTATTCCGTACTACTAGAGAGGCCTGTAACCGTTTTAGTCCCCCATGTGGCAATCGTCTGATAATCAGCCGCACCACTAATCGCTCCATCAGCATTTTGCACATAGCCTAAGCCACTCGTACCATCACAATTCGGAGAACTGTCAGCTGCATAGATCGCTACATCTGTTTCCGCACCACCTGTAACAGGGGTTACATTTAAAGTGGTTAAGCCAGGTGTCGCAACGGTTGGTGTGCCAGGTGTATTAGCGGAAGTGTAAGTTGCCACACAGCTACTTTGAGCACTTTGATTATCCAGCTCATCACGTGACTGCACAGTAAAACCATATTCTGTATTTGCGCTCAAGCTGCCAAACTGATGCGAAGAACTCGTTGACCAACTAAGGACATCTGCATAACCTCCGCCACATACGGACGTAACATAGCGGAAATAATAATAATCATAAGGAGACGCTGATCCAGAACCATCAGTAGGAGTTCCTGATGTAAGCGTTATTTGAGTTGTAGAATTGTTAGTAGGTACTGGCTGAGCCGACCAGGTTGGCCCTGCTGTATCGTAATAAGTCGTATCAGTAGCTACATCATTAAAACTATAGCCGGAGGAATTCCTCAGACGAACGGAAATCGTCTTACTTTCACTGGTGACTGTACAACCAGTTGCCCCGGATGTGATATTAAAAGTACTTACCGTTACAGGGCTTGAACTTCCGGTAACCGCAATTTCCGAACTCCAGTTCAATCCCCCATCGCAAGAGAAAACCGCGTAAGTAGGCGTTTCACCTGAACCGGTACTGTAGCTATAAGCTATGCTAAAGGTAGGTGTTGAGTCGTTTGTAAAGCCGCTTGTATCAGTTATTGTTACGGTTGAAATATTAGGGGTTTCAAGTGGAATAATACTGTTTTTGTGATAAACAACATCACCAATGTAGGTACTACCTGCCGGACCCGAAAACATAAAGTCATCTATTCCATCATAATCCAGATCACCTATTACAATTCTCCTGGCGTCATACAAGAAACCCTGTGTACTTCCAAAATTAAAGTAATAATCCGAATTCGCATAAGAAGTGACATAAGTACCATCATTAAACATGGCGTAAATAGCATCATCGGAAGCAATTAAAAGATCGTCATTGCCATCAGCATTAACATCTGCGGATGCAACTGTTTGACCATAGTAAGAACCAGCAACGCCTCCGCTTATGATTACATCCGCAGTCGAAGCAGCAGGCCACGAACCATCATTATATAAAACATAGGCACGGCCATAATTAGTATTGTAAGCAGGTGCACCTGCCAAAATATCATCATCCCCATCTGCATCAAAATCTCCTACTACAACAGAATATCCGAATTTAGAACTCGCCTCACCCGCAATAGTAAGACCCACTGTAGTATTCATTCCGGAAGGATTATCCAGACCGTAATAAACATAAGCAGCGCCGGCATTAGTGGTAATGCTAGGATCACCTGTTATAAGATCCAGCCAACCGTCCTTATCTATATCCCCTACATCCAATGAAGCACCTTTATTAGTGCTGCTTATATTTATATAATTCGCGCAAAAGCTGTCTGTAGGATAAGTACCGTCATTGTTACATACATCTATCCACGCACCATTACTGCTGCCGATTGTACCAGGGCAGGAGAAGGCAAGATCCTCTCTGGCATCACCCACCATATCGTAACCGGCAATAACCGCATGACCGCATCGATTACCAGCAGTTGATTCTCTCATTCTATCACTGTATTCAGACGCCGCTGTATAGGAACTGTTCCAGTTAGTTCGACCATTAAATATATATACATATCCGACATCAGTCGAAGCACCCGGAGCGCCAATAACAAGATCATCAATCACATCTGCCGTTTCACTTACCTTTCCAGCAGCCAGTGAATATCCGAATTCATCCCCTGAAGTAGCGCCGCTTATAGTAACATCGGCATCGCTAAAGTCGTCTTCTATTGAGCTTCTGTAAATATAATTAAAATAAATATAAACATCACCCGCGCCAATGGCATCAGTTTCCGGCACACCGATAGCAAGATCAGCATCACCATCTCCGTCAAAATCCCCTATTGCCATTCCGGTTCCGGGCTTTACACCCGCTCCGGTAGTAAGCCTGAAGCCAGTATCCAGAAAATTACTGGTAATAACTGCCCCTTTATTAGTGGCATGACCATAGGCCCCGCCAATTACATCATCACGTCCGTCTGAATCGATATCAGCGATAGTAATATCCGAACCAAAATAAGAACTTGCTGCCAAATCAGGATCTGTAGAATCGGTGGGTGTCCCCAAAGATCCATCATTCAAAGATATACTAATTACACCAGTGTTAGTGGACCTGCCAGGTGTACCAATGGCAACATCATCCCTTCCGTCTTCATTGATATCTACAATCCCTAATGCCTGCCCGAACAAATCTCCAGTAAACGCACCTGTTAATGTCACATCAGCCGTAGCCGCTGTTGTTGGAACACTGCCGTCATTGTAGAAAGCATAAACCCTGCCATAATCAGTACTGTAATTCGGCGCCCCAACTATAATATCCACATCATTATCAGGAGTATCGCTTACCTCTCCTATGGCGACAGATGAACCGAATTTATCACCAGTAGCATTACCAGTAATAGTAAGCCCAACGGTAGTATTAACACCCGACGGATTATCAAGACCGTAATAAACATAAGCTGCGCCAGTGTTAGTAGTTACACTAGGGTCTCCAGTTAAAATATCAAGAATTCCATCACTATTAACATCACCCACAGCTAAAGATGCACCCTTATTGGTACTGGTTATAGTTATATAATTAGCACAAAAAGTATCTGTTGGATAAGTTCCATCATTATTACAAACATCAATATAACTGCCATCACTACTGCTGATAGTGCCAGGACAAGAGAAAGCAAAATCTTCACGACTGTCACCCACTAAATCATAACCGGCAATTACCGAATGACCGCATCGCTGAGCAGTGCCCAAATCATACATTCTATCACTATATTCAGATGTTGCTGAATAACTAGCATTCCAACTAGCTCGGCCATTGAAAACATAAGCCCAACCATGGGCAGAAGCTGCTCCAGGCGCTCCGATTACCAAATCATCAATAATATCCACAGTCTCACTAACCATACCAGCAGCAACATCATAGCCAAACTCATCCCCTGTTGCTGAACCGGTTATTACAACATCCGCTTCACCTGTATCTGCACCAATGTTGCCATCGTTCAAAAATATAAACACAGCGCCTCTGTCACTATCATAAGCAGGCGCCCCAACCGCCAAATCAGTAATGCCATCTCCATCAAAATCACCTGCTGCTGAGCTACTGCCAAATTCAGCACTATCAATCAACCCTTCGGTAGGATATTGATTGCCAGCAGTAGAACTTTCTACGTAATTTGTACCTCCCCAAACACCTTTCCAATTAAAATGATAAGCTCTTTCGTTATAAAAAATATAAGCTCGTCCCCAACCCCCATTGTAGTAATAATCACCAATAGCCAAGTCATTGATTCCATCTGAATTTAAGTCAGCAATCACCATCTTATCAGTAAAATAGTCATTCAGTGAATCTGCTGTAATGATTACATCGGCAGTGGCTGCAGTGGTAGGAATCGAGCCATCGTTATAAAAAATATAAGCCCGACCATCAGCATTGTAATCACTACCAACGACTAAATCATCATCTTTGTCAGAATCTATATCACCTGTCACAATATTCAAACCAAAATAACTACTGGATTCACCGGTAATAGTGATGTCGGCAGACCCAGCAGTAGTAGGAATTGAGCCGTCGTTATAAAAGATATAAGCCCTCCCCGTATTACTGCTGTAACTATTAGCGCCCACAACCAAATCCTCATCGTTATCGTTATCAAAATCACCATGCTCAACGGCTATGCCAAAACCACTGCTGGATTCCCCAGTGATAATCAAATCGGCTGTAGCCGCAGTGGTGGGGAAGGTACCATTTCGGTCATTATAAAAAATGTAAGCCCGACCCTGACTACTATTGTATCCCGCAGCCCCAACAACCAGATCATCATCGCCGTCTCGATCAAAATCAGCCGTCGTCATATCCATCCCAAAAGCACTACTGGTTTCACCGGTAATATGCACATCGGCAGCACCTGCAGAACCAGGCCACGATCCATCATTATAAAACAAATAAACATCGCCTGCTGAAAAAATTGACGACGCACTGACAGCGAGATCATCATCACCATCCAAATCCAAATCGGCTGTAACTATTTTTTCTCCGGCACCCGTGATCAGTAAATCATAACTGGCTGAAGTAGCAGGGTAAGAACCATCGTTATAAAAAACATAGGTATTTGTATCAGCCCCTACAATCAAATCCTGTCTTCCATTATTATTTAAATCACCAGCGCCTAAAGACCAGCCAATATTTGAATAACTAGCAGTCCCCGCAATATTAACATCAGCATTACTAGTGCTAGAGGATAAGTGACCATTATTGTAGAAAATATAAACATTTCCATAAGTCGTATTGTGGGAACCTATGGCTAAATCAGTTGCACCATCCCCATTAAAATCCGCAGCAGCCATTCCTGACGCGAAACGGGAAGTGCTGGAAGATCCAGCAATCACATCATTATGACGAGGTGCTGATTCACTGTAAAAAACATAAGTACGCCCCTGATTAGTGTTATAGCTATTAGCACCTACAGCCAAGTCAATCGAGCCGTCTGCATTGAAATCACCGGTTGAAAGTGAATAACCAAAATTACTGCTAGCCTCACCTGTTATTGTTACATCCGCAGTAGCAGCAGTTGTAGGATATGCGCCGTCATTATAAAAAACATAAGTACGCCCCTTACTGCTGCTATACCAGGGAGCAGCAACTATCAGATCTGTAGTGCCATCTGAATTAGTATCCCCCGGTATCATCCTGAAGCCAAAATAACTGCCTGCCTCTCCGGTAATGATTACATCCGCGTTTGCCGCACTGCATATGGCAGGGGTACCGGAACAAGCAGCTGTACCAAAATTAACCGTACCATCATTGTAAAAAATATAAGCGCGCCCGGCGTAACTGGAATAAAGATAAGCGCCGACAGCCAGATCTGTTTTTCCATCACTATTAAAATCTGCAGTTTTCAGGGAGAATCCAAAATAACTGCTGGCCTCCCCATTTATAATCACGTCTGCTGCAGCAGCTGTTGTAGGTATAGTGCCATCGTTATAAAAAATATAAGCACGACCTGCATTAGAGCTATAAACACGGGCTCCTATAACCAAATCCGTCTTGCCATTCGCGTTCAAATCACCAGTAGCAAGAAATATTCCAAAATAACTACCCGTTTCCCCAGTAATCGTTACATCCGCATTTGTGGCAGAACAAGCTGTTGTACAGGAAGATGTACCCCATAAAGTTGCGTCCTGAT
>JAJDCE010000070.1 GCA_029260985.1 Patescibacteria group bacterium
CGTGTCTCGACGCGATGTTCGAGACCATCGCAGGCCAGGTCAGCGCCGGCAATGAGGTGTCAATCACGGGTTGGATGAAGATCGAGCGGGCCAACACCTCGGCTCGCACCGGCCGCAACCCCCAGACCGGCGAGGCCATCCAGGTCCCCGCGGGCACCCGCACCAAGGTGAGCGTCGGCTCGAAGCTGAAGGCAGCCGGAAAGCGCTGATCTGGGCCGCTGAGGCGGCTTGGCGATCTGACCCCACGAGGACGGCGCATGGCCGTCCTCGTGGCGCGCCCGGGAGGTCGATCGTCTAGGTTCGGCCCCGCCGGTTCCGTTCCAATCGGAGGAAGAAATGATCCTGCCTGCACCGATCGACATACTCCCTCACCGAGATCCCTTCCTTTTCGTCGACGAGATC
Source organism: Patescibacteria group bacterium (assembly GCA_029260985.1). Taxonomy (GTDB): domain Bacteria; phylum Patescibacteriota; class Gracilibacteria; order UM-FILTER-43-11; family UM-FILTER-43-11; genus JAJDCE01. The sequence continues at coordinate 403 of JAJDCE010000070.1, forward strand.
ACAGCGCTGGAACCCGGTGTCAGGGCGTCGGGAACGTGGACCCTCACTGGAGACGAGGCTTTCTTCGGCGGTCACTTCCCGGGACGACCCACCCTTCCGGGTGTGCTGATGTGCGAGGCAATCGCTCAGATGGGCGCGATCGCGGTGCTCACCGATGAGCGCTATGCCGGCAAGCTGCCCCTGTTCGGTGGACTCGACAAGGCCCGGTTTCGGCGCCAGGTCAGCCCCGGCGACACCCTCACTCTCGAAGCCGAGATGACACGGCTTTCGGCGCGAGCGGGCAAAGGATCGGGCAGGGCGCTCCACGACGGCGAGGTCGCGGTCAGCTGTGAGCTGATGTTCGTGATCGTCTGAAAGGCCGCGAAGGGCCGAATCTCAGGCGCCGGTGCCGATGACGATGGTGCCGTTGTGACCGCCGAACCCGAACGAGTTCGACAGCGACGGCCCGGGTACCCATGGAGCAGCGTCACCGCTCACGATGTTGATGGCGGGAAGCTCGGGATCGGGATCGATGAGTCCCGCGGTGGGCGGAACCAGCTCGTGTTGCATCGCCAGGAGCACGGCGACTGCTTCGAGGGCTCCGGCTGCACCGAGTGCATGCCCGGTGACTCCCTTGGTGGAGGTGACCAGGGGTCCGCCGTCGGTGCCGAACACCTTGGCGACCGCCTCTGCTTCGGCGGCGTCGTTCTTGTCGGTGGAGGTGCCATGAGCGTTGATGTGGACGATGTCGGCCGGATCGACACCGGCATCCTCCATGGCCAGCTGCATGCACGTGACCGCACCCACGCCTCCGGGGGCAGGAGCGGTGATGTGGTGGGCGTCGGCGGTACTCGCCGAGCCCATGATCTCGCCGAGGATGGTGGCGCCGCGCTCGACGGCCATCTCCCACTCCTCGAGGATGAGAATCCCGCAACCCTCCGCCATGACGAATCCGTCGCGCCCGGAGTCGAACGGGCGGCTCACGCCACTGTTGGACAAGGCTGTCATGTTGGCGAACCCCGCGATCGCGGTGCGGGTGAACGGGGCCTCGGCTCCACCCGCGATCACTGCATCGCAGCGACCGTCGGCAATCGCTCTTGCGGCATTGCCGATGGCATGAGTGCCGGCTGCGCAGGCAGTGACAGTGGCTTCACACGGGCCCTGCCAGCCGTAGCGCATGGAAACGGCGGCGGGGGCGGCGTTGGGCATCATCATGGGAACGAGGAACGGGGAGACCCGACGTTCGCCCTTGTTGAGGCGAACCTCGATCTGGGTCTCGAGGGTGCCGATCCCGCCGATGCCGGTGCCGATGAACGTGCCTCGGCGGGCAGGGTCGACGTTGATGTCGCCGGCTTGCTCGATCGCCTCGGCCGTGGCGGCGAGGGCGAACTGGGTGTAACGGTCGCTGCGGCGGGCATCCTTGGGGTTGTCGAAGTAGGGACTGGCGTCCCAATCCTCGATCTCGCGGAACCCCACCGGTGCTTCGCTGGTGAGTCCCTTCCAGAATGCGTCTTTGCCGACGCCGGCCAGCGCGACTACGCCGATGCCGGTGACCGCTACGCGCCGGCCCTTCATCAGAGCTTCGTGACGATCAGGTCGAAGGCGTCCTTCACCGCGAGGACTCCCTCGAGTTCTTCTTCCTCGACGGTGACGTCGAATTCTTCCTCGAGCGCCATCACGAGCTCGACGAGGTCGAGGCTGTCGGCGTCGAGTGACTCGAAGGTCGCCTCGGGCACTACCTGGGCGTCGTCGACCGAGAGCACCTCGACTGCGCACTTCTTGAATCGTTCGAAGTTGTCGTCACTCACTTGCATTTCTCCATTTGTCTTGTGCCCCGACTCTTTCACCGGGACTGCATTGAATCGAACTGTGGTGTGGACCTTAGTCAGCCCATCGAAAGGCCACCGTCGACGGGAAGAACGGTACCCGTCACGTAGCCCGCGTCCTCAGAAGTGAGGAATTCCACTGCGGCAGCGATCTCGTTGGCCTGGCCCAGACGGCCCGCCGGAACCATGGCGAGCATGGTTTCACGTTGGTCGTCGGTGAGCTCCATGAGCATGTCGGTCTCGATCGGACCGGGACACACGACGTTGGCGGTGATGTTGCGGGTGGCGAACTCCTTGGCCAACGAGTTCGATAGGCCGATGAGACCGGCCTTCGAAGCAGCGTAGTTGGCCTGGCCGGCCTGACCGCCGAGTCCCACGATCGAGGAGATGAAGACCATGCGGCCCCATCGCCCACGCATCATGCCTTTGGCGACCCTGCGGGCCACGCGGAATCCGCCGGTGAGGTTGGCGTCGATCACGTCGCCGAAGTCGTCGTCGGTCATGCGAAGCACGAGGCCGTCCTTGGTGATACCAGCGTTGGACACGAGTATCTCGACCTTGCCGAGCTTCTCTTCCACCTCGTCGACGGCCGCGTTGACCGAGTCGGTGTCGGTGACATCGCAGGTGACTACGAGCAGCCCCTCGGCTCCCTCGGCAGTGCCGCTGCGGGAAGTGATGGCCACCTGATGACCTGCCGAGGAGAGGCGTTTGGCGATTGCCAGGCCGATACCGCGGTTGCCGCCCGTTACGAGAGCAATCCGGCCGGTCACCAGCGCACCACCGCGGTGCCCCAGGCCATGCCCGCACCGAAGCCGGTCATGAGCACGATTTTGCCGGGTTCGAGGGCGCCGAGCTCTTGGGCTCGGGCCATCGCCAGCGGAATGCTGGCCCCGGAGGTGTTGCCGGTGAACTCCAACACGTTGTAGGTCTTCTCCATCGGAATCTTGATTCTCTTGCACATGGCGTCGATGATGCGGATGTTGGCCTGGTGGGGAAGGACGACGTCGACCTCGTCGGCGCTGATGCCCGCGTCGTCGAGCGCCGCTTGCACCGATGCGGTGACGGCGCGGACTGCACGCTTGAAGACCTCGCGGCCCTCCATCTTGATCGTGTCGCCCAAGTCGCAGTAGAGGATCGACTGGAGGCTGCCGTTCACACCGAGGTCGAACGACAGCAGTTCACCCTGCTCGTGCTTCTCCATGACCACCGCTCCGGCCCCGTCGCCGAAGAGGATCGCGGTGCCCCGGTCGGTCCAGTCTACGATCGAAGACATCGCGTCGGATCCGATGAGCAGCACCTTGTCGGGGCCTCCCGGAGCACACATGATTCCGTAGGCGGTGATGAATCCGTAGGGAAAACCGGCGCAGACGGCGTTGAGATCGAAGGCGCCGCAAGTGAGGTCGAGGGCTTCGCACACAGCGGCTGAAGTGGCGGGGAAGGTCTGGTCGGGGGTGGTGGTGCAGAGCACGACGAGCCCGATCTCGGCGGGTGTGGCGCCCGCCGCGTCGAGTGCCTTCTGCGCGGCCTCGATCGCCATGGTGGACGTGGTGCCCCCGACCCGACGCTCACCGATACCGGAGCGCTCGCGGATCCAGGTGTCGGATGTGTCCATGTGCTGGGCGAGGTCGTCGTTGGTGACGACTTTCTCAGGCAGGGCGGTGCCGATTCCGGCGATGCGAATGGCCATGTCAGCGTGTCCGTAGCCAGGCGATGGGCTGGCGTGATGTGACTCGTTCGCCCTCGTAGGCGAGCACTCCCTTGATCTCACCGGCGAAGGAGCTGCGGACCTCCATCGCGCCGACCATGCCGAGGAGGTGACCCACATCGATGACCGCGCCGTCGGCGCAGTCGGTGGCGGGGGTGAAGATCCCGGCCCCGGGCGACACCACCATGCGCTCGATCGCGAACAGGTGCTCGCCCTCGAGAATTCCGCCCGCGTCCGATGTCGTGGAACCGGAGAGGGCCTCGAGCAAGCCATCAAGATCGTCGGGGGTCGAGACACTGATTCGCTCGGCGGTCTTCACCGCCCGCTTCACCAGACCGGTGAGGATGGTGCCCGGGCCGAGTTCGACGAAGGTGGTGAATCCGTCGTCTTCGAGGCCCCGCAACGTTTGGCGCCACCGGACCGGGGAGCAGAGCTGGGCGCCCAGCAGGCCGGCCCAGTCGGCGGGGTCGGCGTGGGCAGTCGCATCCACATTGGCGTAGACGGGTTGTTCGGGTGAGCGGAACTCGACCTGATCGATCGCCTTACGGAGTCGATCTCGTGCCGGGGCCATCAGCGGAGTGTGGAAGGCGCCGCCGACCGGGAACCTCATGGCGCGTTTGGCGCCGAGTTCCTTGGCGATGGCACAAGCGCGGTCGAGGTCCTCGGGCACACCTGCGATCACCACCTGGCCGGGGGCGTTGTAGTTGGCGATCCATACATCGCCGGCAGCTCGCTGGCAGGCGATGTCGACCTGGTCGTCGTCGAGACCGAGCACCGCGGCCATGGTGCCCTCCTGGTCGTCGGCGGCCGACTGCATGGCATCGCCCCGCTCGTTGACGAGGGTGACGGCGTCGGCGAAGTCGAGAGCACCGGCGGCGGTGAGGGCGGAGTATTCGCCGAGCGAATGGCCGGCGTGGGCGACGGCTTCGGTGCCGGTGCGGCTCACGGCATCGAGCACCACCATCGATGTGACAAAGGTGGCGAGTTGAGCGTTGCGGGTCTGGGTGAGTTCTTCAGCGTCGGTGTGCAGGAGAAGGGCCGCTATGTCGCGGTCGGCGACGTCGGAGGCCTCCTGAACGAGTTCCCAGGACGGATGGTCGGCCCACGCCTCGCCCATTCCGGGAGTCT
>JAJDCE010000008.1 GCA_029260985.1 Patescibacteria group bacterium
TCATTCTGAACTTGATTCAGAATCCTAGACTGCTTAATTATACCATTCGGATAATAAGTCACTCCAGTCAGGATTATTTTTTCAATTAATTTTAATTTCCATTTTCGACGCCAATTCTTTAATCGTTTTTCCTCATCAATAGCCTCAGATCATACCACAAAATTGGGATTCTGAATCAAGTTCAGAATGACCACTAAACAATTAACCTAAAAAATCATAAAAATCGAATGCAATAATCAACTTTTCTCTCATTTCATTCTTATATTTCTCATCTAACTCCCCAATCTTCTCAACAATTCTGCATTGATCCACTGTGCGCATCTGCAAAAGATCAATACGGCTTTTTTTATCCAATCCGTTTATCGATGAGGGTTTAACAATAATTGTATGAGGGTACTCCTTAATAACCGACGTCAGAGTTGCCACCAAATAAGTGTGCGCATGCTTATTGGCAATATTATTCTGCATAATAATACAAGGTCGAACTCCTTTTTGCTCCGAACCCTTTGTAGGATTTAGATTCACAAAAACAATGTCATACTTACTTACACGCATCGATATCCGTTAAAAAATACTCCATACCTTCCTCAGCAAGCCGTGTCATTTCATCCAAATACTCACTATCCTTTGACATAGCCTCGTAAGATTTAACAATTTCCTCCTTTTTCCTTTGCCTCATATACATCCCAATTGCCTCCTCAATAATATCTCTTTTTGTCCTATGCTGACGCTTCGCCTCCTTGTCTATAAAAGAGTAATACGAGGGCAAAATATTCGTCATCAATTTCATCGAAGCCATTTTGTATATATTAAATTATATATGTAATTATATTAACATATCTATATATAAATATCAAAAAAATTCCCCCTTCAGGGGGCTAGGGGGTAAATTCCTTTCAATCTTATTGTCCCGACTTATCAAATCTGTTAATTTGATTTAGCACACTAACAACAAAATTGTATGACAACAAATTCCATTCTAAACCTTCTCGATCCTAAGAATCAGAACCAACCCACCCTTTCGGCTGAAGCTGATTTCAAGAAAGCTAATGTGATCGTGATTCCTGTAACCGATGAGAATGAAAAGAAACTGGAAAAAACATTTTCATTTTTAAAGAAGGAAAAAATCACTGGAAAAAATGGTGAACGAAAATGCCTGATCCGAAATAATAAGCAGCATATTTTTGTTGGCGTTGGACCAGAAGAAAAAATGAATTACCGCAAAATGCGCCGCTTCTTTGGTACCGCATATTTAGGCGCCTCAGGATGCAAGCCAGAATCTATTGGACTTTACTGCCCACTGGAATGGGTCGAAGCCGCTGCTGTTGGGATCACCGTATCCGCTCTTAATCCAGGCATGTTCAAGCCGAAGTATAAAAAAGAAAAACAACCTCCTGTCATCATCGCCCATCCTGAATTCAAGGCAAAGAAAACCCAAGCCAGCAAAGCAATAAAAGCAGGTCAGATCATCGGCGAAGGGAAGAATATCATGAGAATTTTAGGAAGTCTTCCGCCTAACATCCTGACAACCAAAGCATATGCCGAAGTGATGCTCGGACTAGCTAAAAAATGGAAATTAAAATGTGAACGGGTGAGCCAGAAAAAACTCCAGAATTACAAATTATTAAAAGCAGTTTCTGAAGGGAGTAAATACGATTCAGAATTGATAGTTTTCACCCTTCACCCCAAAAAAGGGAAAACCAAAAAAGCTACTGCGTTAGTTGGCAAAGGACTCTGTTACGACTCCGGAGGACTGCAAAGCAAGCAAAATCAAATGAAATTTATGAAGGAGGATATGGCCGGAAGCGCCTCGGTGATAGGAACAATTTACAGCATTGTAAAAGGAAGTTTAAAATTACGAGAAACCACGTACTTTGTAATGCCTCTTGCAGAAAATATGATGGGTGCTGCTGCCATGCGAGCCGATGATGTTTATACCACAGGTGATGGACAAACTGTCGAAATCATCCACACCGATGCGGAAGGACGACTAGCCCTGGCAGATGCCATTTGCTACACCAAAAATAACTTCAAAAACGTCCATCGGTTTTACACCATCGCAACACTGACTGGAAGCTGCATTATCGCACTTGGAGAACATTACACAGGAGCAGTTTGCAACAATACTTCATTAGCTTCAGAAGTAATGGAAACTGCCAAAAATGTGGGTGACCATGCTCATGCTGGTCCGTGGGATATGGATTATGATGACAACAATTCCCCAACCGCCAGCATGGCCAATTTAGGAGAAGCAGATCGTGAAGCGGGCTGGATGAAAGCCGGCATGTTCCTCTATCGCTTTGTACCCAAAGCAAAGAAAGAAAAGGATCAGGCTGAATTCTGCCATTTCGACATCGCCGCCACCATCGACATGAGTGAAAAAGGGAAGTCATGGCGCAGAAAAGGCTTTTCTTCTGGGGTATGTGTGGGGTTGTTGAGTAAGATGCTGACGAAGTAATTTCGCATTTCGCATTTCAGATTTCTGATTTTAATCTGGGATTCTTTAATTTGGCATTCAGTCGGCAGGTTGAAACTGCTTTTCCAAAGATTCTGGAAAGCTCATCGGCTTCCTTTTTTAGCGAGATAAGCTCTGTATCATTCGGATAACGATCACTCAATATTTCAAGCCAGTATTTTACCTCTTTGGCTTCTTTAAAGGAAATATTCATTTTATTTTTAAAATCTTTTTCAGAAGCTGAAGCATTAGCTTCACGATAATTTGCCCCAATGCTCGTTCCTGATCGTGTGGTTTGTGAGATCAGATTTTTGTTAATAAGGTCACTTGGTAATTGTGCAAGTGTTTTGAGTAATTTCTTACTAAATGTGAGTGTCCTAAGCTCTAATTCTTCTCTGTTCATGATAATTCAAAATAATTAGTAAAATACAAAAGAGATTGCTATCTTAACATGCGGAATGAAGAAATACTAAATAAAATGTGAAATCAGAAATCTGAAATGCGAAATAAAACAGTCTTTATACACTTGCAATTTAGGTCTTTTTTTGGTATAATAATAAGATTATTTTTATCCTTATGATGCCAGATAGACAAAAAACCCAATGGGGAGTGAAAGCAGATTCAGGAGCAGAAGATGCAGACATTGAAGTGAGCATGGACGAAGGACCTGAGCTTCCCCTTGTAGATTATCCTCCCTTAGTACTAAGGCACTTAGGCTCTGAGGATCATGAAGCAGCGCTAGCAGTGCTGAATAAATACCGAAGCGTGTTAGCCGAGAAAAAAGAAAAAGGTGGGAGTTTAAGCGAAGAAGAAATTGTCCAAATAAGCAGGATCAAAATTTTCTTTCCGCTCGAAATTGAAAAACTACAAAAGCTTAAAAAATCCAAAAGGGCTGTTGGCAAGAAAATTCGAAAAGGTCTCCAACTTGCTATCGAAGAGCTTGAGGAATTAGCACCCGAACAGCCCTCATCAGGCGAATCAGAGCATATTCTTGATTTCAGCTCAGCAACAAGAAGCATGGACGGAGACAATCCCCTCGGCCTATTCAACGATGAACCGGAAGAAACTGAAGAAGATAGGGAGGCAATAGAGACAGGAATGAAAGAGCGTGAAGCTGAACTTGAAGCTGAATTAGAAAGGCAAAGATTAGAGGCAGAGGCAGATGCCGCTGCACCCACACAACTAGATAACCAATTGATGTTGTCTGAAGATGAATTGTACCAATGGGCAATTGAAGTAGTTAGAGGAAGTGGTATCGCTGTCGCCGCAAACATATCACGAAATCTGCATATTCCACACCATCAAGCGCTCAAAATGATTGAAAGAATGGAGGAGGAGGGAATAGTAAGTAAAGTTGAGGACAATTGGGGGCGAGAGGTTTTAAAACAACCCCCCGTAAAAGAAGAAACTGGGGAAAAAAGCGAAACTGAGCTTGTAGCAGAAGCTGAACCTGTCCACGAACTGACAAAGAAAAAGGAATCTATTGAAAAATTCACAAAAAATCCTGAGCAGGTAAGTGAGCTTAAGGAAATTCCTAATAGCTTCTTCGAGGCCTTTGAACAGCTCCTTGATGATGACAAAAAAGAATTGATTATGCTTGCTTACGATGCAATGGATCCAGAAGTAACTGAAGATCATTATCCAGAAATCTACGACCTCAGACAATCACTTAAAAACTATTTTCCCGAAACCTACAATGCACTGCCGAATGAATTTGGAAAAGACGATTTAGAACCTCACTTGAATAAACTAGAAACCATTCTTCAACCCCTAATGTCCTAATTCCCATGAACCC
>JAJDCE010000071.1 GCA_029260985.1 Patescibacteria group bacterium
GAGCGATTACGTCTTCGTCGTAAATCACTAATGGAATGATCTCTTTGTCATTTTCGGTAACGATGTCTTCGTGATAGAAGAAGCTCATCTGTTCATTTTCGATGTTCAGACATCCTCTTGAGCCTTTTCTTGCGGTGTGAAGTACAATGTCGGCGCCCATGTAACTGGGTGGATGCGGATAGAGCATTCGATTTTCCCCTTCACCTCTCCAGTTGATGGCAGGGATTTTGTTGTATTGATGTGACGTTATTCGTCCGGCCATGAGGTGGGGGAGCGCATCGTGGGGCATAGGGAAACTAACTTTGTATACTCCAAAGTGCTGACCCGTTTTATCCCAGCCATTCATGCCGCTTCTGGTGGTTCTGTAGAGGTATCTGACTACATTTCCTCCAGGACTTTTGAGATCTCCGTATCGATCTTTTTCCCCTTCTTTCCGGTAAGTGACAGGATAAGTGTGCCTCAGTTTATACTCGTCACCCACTTTTTGATAAGTTTCCATACGACCTTTTGCGTCTGGATATTTCACAAGTTTTACAGCGTATTGGTGCGGCAACTCAAAAATACCGTAGAGATCTTCAATGTAGGAGTTTCTTTGTAATTTTTGCTGCACATTCACTTTTCCCATCGGCTCAATGGCTGGCAGCCAATAGCGACTATTTATCTTAAACCATCGAATTCCGTTATCTAAAAGAGTCTCAAGCGGGTTTACCGTCATTCCTTTTGTCATTATAAAATTGGATGAGCTATTGAGATTCGGCTGACTGTATACGGGGACGTTCTCAGCAGCGATCGTGAATGGGTTTTGGTAATTCCAGGCGTTTCGTTTCGCCCTTACATTATGGGTGAGCATAAACGTTAGTACGCAAATGATGGAAAGTATGATGAGTTTCTTCAGCATAATATTGCCATTAAGTAAAATTAGCGGCATAATCTAACCTTGATGACAGTTATTGTCAATAAAAAACGTGTGATTGACCAATCACAGTAAATAGTTGTCTGTAGTATGTTATGTGACTTTTTGTTGACTAAAAATGATGGGTTCGATAATATCGGCTAGTCAATTACATGGGGACTTAGCTCAGTTGGCTAGAGCGCCTGCTTTGCACGCAGGAGGTCAGGAGTTCGACTCTCCTAGTCTCCACCACAAAAAACTCTTCCGATAAGAAAGAGTTTTTTGTTTTTTCGATTGATTAGTTAGTTACAGCCAATACCCGTTGTAAGTAAGGAGTAGTCCGAGTACTGTCATAACCGCTCCCCAAAAATAAAGGAAGCTGTCTTTTCGAATTATTTTTGATTTCAGAGTTTGCTTGATCCAGTCGGAAGGCGCTAGGAAGTAAAATACGGCTTTGAGCAAAGCTGCCCAACCGGTTACGGTGATTACCACAAAGAGGTTCCATTCCCACACGTTATGCATGTTGATAATGATGAGACCTGCGACTAGGGATAAGATCATGTTACCCATCATTATAAAATGGTTTTTCTGAAACTCAGTGTATATTTTTTTCCATTGTTTTACGTACATTAGTATCGATAGACCGAATACTAAGTAGAACGGTCCGATAATGGCCGCTAAGATAAGTGCTTTTTCCATAGTATTTTTTTTATATTTTAAAACGAGTTTAATTTTATCAGACCTATCTAGCTTAATTCAAGGTGTAAAACATTTTCTTTTAGATGAAATCTTTAGTAACCTTTTAATGAAATATTATCAAAATAAATAATTATGCAAATCTTTGGAGGAATTATCGGTGTTATTCTCAGCTTGCTCTTGGTGATTTACCGTGTGCGGGTCAAACATCTTCTTGGTGAGATTGGTTGGGCGGAACGTTATTTTGGCCCTGGTGGAACGTTTACGGCTTTGCTTTTATTCGGAATTGCCGGGTTTTTTGTCTCTTTGATGGTGATGACTGGGACTTTAGGTCTGCTATTTGGGAATGTCGGCGAAAAATTCTTTAGTGGGGCAAAATAGAACCTTGGCAAAATATTAAAATATATTATAAATATAACAATGCTTGTTTTGTAATGAAATGGTTGTTTTGTAAACAATAAATTACATTATTTTTAGAGATAAAAATAAGTAAAAAATAAAAGCGAAACTTTTTTATTGACTTTTGATTAATACTATATAAAATGGTGGAGCATTCGACTAGGTCTATAGAGAATAAATTAAGGAAAAAGAGGTTATCAATTGAATCTATATTTTGTAGCTTTATCACTTACTTCATTTGCATGTTTTTATCACTTGATTGCGCTTACTCTTAAGTCTATAAGTTCTGTCTTTTACGACTTGAGAGTGTGCGCAAGCCACTCTCTTTTTTTTAGCCTCGTGGCAAGAGAAGGGGAGTCAGCACACTGATCTTTTGAATCATAGACCACAATAATTGTAGAACGATTCTGCACCAGTACTTACTTTTAGTAACTACTGGTAGCTCCAGTAATTTACTTTTCGTAATTACTGGTTAATTAATTTGAACATTAAATCGATAATCAAGTTGCATTAAGAGCATATAATGAATGCCTCGGCATTTTACTCCGATGAAGGACGTGGCAAACTGCGATAAGCTTCGGCGAGCTGTTATACAAGCATTGACCCGGAGATTTCCGAATAGGTAAACCTATCCGCTGTTATGAGCGGATACTCTCAACTGAATACATAGGTTGAGAAGAGGATACTTGGCGAACTGAAACATCTTAGTAACCAAGGAAAAGAAATCAAATGAGATTCCCTTAGTAGCGGCGAGCGAACAGGGACTAGCCCAAACTCCTATATTTTTATTGTAGGAGGGTTGTAGGACTCCAATATAGACCTTATTTTTATAACTGAAGGAACCTGGAAAGGACCGCCAAAGCGGGTGATAGCCCCGTAAGTGAAATAGAAATAAGTTCTTAGGATGTTCCTGAGTAGGGTCGGACACGTGAAATCCGGCTTGAATCTGGGAGGACCACCTTCCAAGGCTAAACAGGTAAAATGACCGATAGTGAACAAGTACCGTGAGGGAAAGGTGAAAAGCACCCCGGGTAGGGGGATGAAATAGTATCTGAAATTATATGCTCACAAAGAGTGGGAGCCTGTTCCTCTCTGCGTTCGTCAATTTTTACATTTCGTATTTCTGATTTGACATTCAATTTAGCATTTAAAATTTTTTCATTTAATTGTTAAATGTATGAATGCCAAATGACATTGCGAAATCTGAAATGTAAAATGCGAATTCGACGAGCGAAGTGAGGAGCGGGTGACCGCGTGCTTTTTGTAGAACGAGCCAACGAGTTAGCTGTGTCTGGCAAGGCTAAGGGAGTATACCCGGAGCCGTAGCGAAAGCGAGTGTGAATAACGCGTTCTAGCAATTACGTCCTGACTACCACCTTATTATTTAGTGAGGCGCGATAACGTTATCCCGCCTTCAGAAATTTATTTTGTATTTAATTGAATTATCATGACTTATAAAGATTTAAACGTATACCAACGGGCCTATAAGGTGGCCATAGACTTACATTTGTTTTTAAGCAAAAGTAAGGACAATAAAGTGATTCCTCAAAACGCTGAGGATTTAAGGCGATTAGCCCGAGAAATTCTCGGAGCGATTGCCGAAGGGTTTTATCAACGAAGCCCTAAAGCCAAGAGGTTTTTTAACTTCAAGGCGATTGACTTTTGTAATCGGATCCTCCTGGATCTTGAATTTTTACAAGATGTCAAAAGTATTCCTTCCGGGGAGTATGAACACTTTAGAACTGAGTATGAAGTTTGCGTGAAGCAACTTTTTAAACTCAATCATTCCATTCTCAATAAAGAAATTGAGAAAGAGGAGGCTGAGCCTGTGAAGGCTTAATTGCTTCCTTGTGGTAGTCAGAATGTAGTTGCTAGTCAGTCAGATACACTAGACCCGAAACTGAGTGAGCTATCCATGGGCAGGTTGAAGCGACAGTAAAATGTCGTGGAGGACCGAACCCACCTGTGTTGCAAGACAGGGGGATGACCTGTGGATAGAGGTGAAATGCTAATCGAACTCAGAGATAGCTGGTTCTCCTCGAAATAGCTTTAGGGCTAGCCTCGAGTAATTAGATAATGGGGGTAGAGCACTGTCAAGGCTAGGGGGCGAAATAAGTCTACCAAACCTTAATAAACTTCGAATACCATTGTTTTTATCTCGGGAGTCAGACTGCGACAGCTAAGTGCCGTAGTCGAAAGGGAAACAGCCCAGATCGTCTGCTAAGGTCCCTAATATAGGTTAAGTGGTAAAGGATGTGAGATGTCACTGACAACCAGGATGTTGGCTTAGAAGCAGCCATTCATTTAAAGAGTGCGTAATAGCTCACTGGTCTATCGCCTTCGGGCGATATCTTGCGCCGAAAATCCAACGGGGCTCAAACCTATAACCGAAGCAACGACTCAATCGTTCCTCACTGCGTTCGAAACTCTTTCGATTTCGCATTTCGTATTTCTGATTTGACATTCAATTTAGCATTTAATAATTTTTCATTTAATTGCTAAATATAATAATGCCAAATGACAATGCGAATTCTGAAATGCGAAATGTAAAAATAGAGCGACGAGCGAAGCGAGGAGCGATTGGGGGTAGAGGAGCGTTCCTGTCTGCACTGAAGTCACACCGTGAGGTGTGGTGGAGCGTCAGGAAGTGAAAATGTTGGCATGAGTAACTTGAAAACTGATGAAAAATCAGTTCACCGTAAACCCAAGGTTTCCCACGCAACGATAATCGGCGTGGGGTTAGTCGGTCCTAAGGCGAGGCTGAAAAGCGTAGTCGATGGACAACAGGTTAATATTCCTGTACCAGTTTAGTTCCGTCCAAGCAATTCCTAATGAATGCCAGTCTTCTTCTTTTGCACTTCGGTGTGAAAGTGAATTCAGGACTAGTTGAGAGGCGCTAGCAATGGAGGGACGCGGCATGGTAATTCGGGCCTATCTATTGAACATGGTAGGTGCAAGCGTCTAGGTTTTGGTCATGTAGGCAAATCCGCATGATTTACTGAAGCGCGATGCAAAATGCTCCGAGCGATCGGAGAGATTCGAATGAGCCAAGCTGACTAGAAAATCTTCTAGCGAGGAATTAAACTGTCCGTACCGCAAACCAACTCCGGTGGGTAGGATGAGTATTCCAAGGTGATCGAGAAAACTAGTGTTAAGGAACTCGGCAAAACAGCGTCCGTAACTTCGGGATAAGGACTGCCTCACTTTGTGAGGCCACAGCAAAAGACTTCAGGCAACTGTTTACCAAAAACATAGGTCTCTGCTAAAGCGCAAGCTGATGTATAGGGGCTGATGCCTGCCCAGTGCCAGAAGGTTAAGAGGAGGGGTTCACGCTCCGAATTGAAGCCCTGGTGAACGGCGGCCGTAACTATAACGGTCCTAAGGTAGCGAAATTCCTTGTCGGGTAAGTTCCGACCCGCACGAATGGTATAATGGTCTGAAGACTGTCTCAACACTAGACTCGGTGAAATTGCAGAATCGGTAAAAATGCCGATTAACTACGGCAAGACGAAAAGACCCTATGAAGCTTTACTACAGTTTGACATTGGATTGAGATCTATTTTGTGTAGGATAGGTGGGAGACTTTGAAGCCACGACGCTAGTTGTGGTGGAGTCATCCTTGAAATTCCACCCCCAATATATTTTGGTTCTAACTTGTCCCGTTATCCGGGATAGGGACAGTGTTTGATGGGTAGTTTAACTGGGGCGGTTGCCTCCTAAAATGTAACGGAGGCGCGCAATGGTCCGCTAGGCCTGGATGGAAATCAGGCTGATAGTGTATTCGCATAAGCGGGCTTGACTGCAAGAGTTACAACTCGAGCAGGTGCGAAAGCAGGTGAAAGTGATCCGGCACCTTGCACTGAATTTTTTTCGGTGCGACCACGTGGGTGGGGTGTCGCTCAACGGATAAAAGTTACTCTAGGGATAACAGGCTTATAGTGCCCAAGCGCTCACAGCGACGGCACTGTTTGGCACCTCGATGTCGGCTCATCGCATCCTGGGGGTGGAGAAGCTCCCAAGGGTATGGCTGTTCGCCATTTAAAGCGGTACGCGAGCTGGGTTCAGAACGTCGTGAGACAGTTTGGCCTCTATCTGCCGTAGTCGTAGGAAAATTGTGGAACTCTGCTCCTAGTACGAGAGGACCGGAGTGGACTAACCTCTGGTGTACCAGTTGTCGTGTCAACGGCATTGCTGGGTAGCTACGTTGGGTTGTGATAACCGCTGAAAGCATCTAAGCGGGAAGCCATTTCCAAGATAATTTTCCCTATAGGTCCGAAGGAGACTACTTCGTTGATAGGCATCAAGTGTAAGCATGGCAACATGTTCAGCTGAGATATACTAATCGACCAATTGACTTTTTTATTGATTTAAATGTTCCTTTCGCTCAATGTTCTGTTCGCAGAATGATGGGCGAAAGAACGATTGACCAGTAATTACTTTAAGTAATTCTGATCTGTTCTACAATTGATCCCGGACTAAACCCGGGACATGTTTAAAAACACTATCTTGGTGTTTATAGAGACGGGGGTACACCTGTTCCCATCCCGAACACAGTCGTTAAGCCCGTCATCGCCGATGGTACTTCCCCTTATGGGGGCGGGAGAGTAGGGCGACGCCAAGATAGTGTTTTTAAAGTATTCCGAAAATCTTTAAAAAGGGTTTTCGGCTCTGTCTGCTGGTAGGCAGGCTTTTCAAAATATCTGATCTCACTATTTGTGGTGGGTTTTTAGGTTTATTTTGTGTAAAATTTTACTATCTAATTTTTTTATCATGAATTCTAAGAAAATCCTTGTTCTTCCAGGTTGGCAGGATTCTGGAGAGGGGCATTGGCAGGGGATATGGCTCAGGAAGTATCCAGATGCGGTTAAGGTTATGCAAAGAGATTTTCTGTATCCTGAAAAGAGTGAATGGGTTTCGACACTTAATGAATATATTGAAAAATGTAGTGAGGAAATCATTTTGGTCGGACATAGCCTTGCTTGTGCTACTATTGCACATTGGTCGAATGAATATTTTCCTCAGACTTCGGCAAAAATTAAAGGCGCATTTTTGGTGAGTCCAAGCGATATGGATTTTCCTGATTTTCCCGAAGAAATAAAGGGTTTTGCGCCAATGCCTTTAAAACCTTTAGAATTCACTACTATTGTAGTTGCCAGTGAAAATGACCCTTGGGTAAGCATTGAAAGGGCGCAGCATTTTGCGAAATCCTGGGGGGCTAAATTGGTAAATATAGGTTCTTATGGACATATTAATGCTGATGCTGGATTTGGCGAGTGGCCTGAGGGTGAAGCGTTATTGAATGAATTAATAAAATAAATATCAAAAAAGCCGGGGTGGCCCGGCTTTTGTAGTATGATATATGACTTATGTAATTTGTAGGGGTTTTTTGACTTAAGCGAGTACTTTACCTTTTTTATCCAGGTATTTTTTGTGTTTAAGTAATAAATATATATTGTAGGCTAAAAAAGGAACCAGTAGGATGCTAAGTCGGTGTTCTGAAAAGAACACGTATAAATAATGCGAAATGCTGATAAAAACCAGCCTTAAATAGTAAAGTAAGAACATGAAAACGTGTTCCACGATGGATTCAGTGGCTGTAAGAACAGCAGCCGATGATGTAAGGACTGTGTGAATAAGCAGGGCAAACATAGCCTTAAGCGGTAAGCTTACGAGAAGCTCAGCGAAGGAATGAGTGCTATGCATTATATAGAACGACAGTTCTGAGTAGGTGAACCCAAGACTGACGATGAAAAAGCTCAGCAATCTCAACTCTTTAATATTGTGATGGATGAGATTGTGGAGGTATTCCCATTTGTGTTCGACCGTAACGATGAATAACTCAACGGCTATAAAAGCCAGTATTACCAAGTAATACTTAACATTCAAAGCCAAGTGTTCGATCAGAACAAAAGGAATTGAAAGTAGAATCCCAAATATGAATAAGCTTAGGATCGTACGCCCTTTGATGTGTTTTTTCTTTTTCTGGATGAGCTTGAGACCGCCCAAGGCCAGAAATGAAAGGCTCAGAAAGAGCAAAAAGTTCATCATGTAGGCTAATATTTTTATTTTTTTGTCTGTTTGGCAGACAGGTTTAAATAACCTTTTAAGTCTTATAGCTGTAAGCCGTAAGTCTTAAGCTATAAGAAAAAGGTTTGAGGTTGCCGATTAGGGCGGTTTTGGGCGCATAAGTTTATTTTTATTAATAAATATAACCGGGTTTGACGACCTGTCAGATTTTGATTTTTTGGGTTTATTGAGAGTTGTTTTTTTGTCGTCTTAATAGTATTATAACATATTAAAAATAATATGTCAAATAACATCAGAAAGAAAAGTCAACATTTGGCTAGGCGAACGGTTTGCCATTTTTCATCAGACTGATTATTCTAGGTTCTACCTTATTTCATAGCTCAAAATACTATGTATGCACTCAATAGAACTCAACTTATTGGACACTTAACTCAGGCTCCAGAGATTCGACAGACACCGAATGGCCAGACGGTTGGGGATTTAAATATTGTAACTCGTCAGAACTTTACAAATTCATCCGGGGAAACTCAGAGCAGTGTTGCTTATACCAATGTGGTGGTCTGGAGAGGTTTGGCTGAAATTTGTGATAAATACCTAAAAAAAGGTGGGCAGGTTTATATCAGTGGGCGAATTCAAACAGATGACTGGGAGGATAATGAGGGTCAAAAGCGATATAAAACCCGTGTGGTTGCCGATGAAATGATTCTTTTGGATCCTCGCACACCAAATCCTGGTTTGCCGCAAGGGTCAAAGCTTGCCGGAGGTTTAAACCAGGCTGAGATTGTGGGTAACGTAACCCGAGATCCTGAATTCCGACAAACACCAAATGGAGAATCCGTTTGCTCTTTTGGTGTGGCGACTAATTTTTCCTGGAAAGACCGAACGGGTCAAAGTCAGGAAAAAACAGAGTTTCATAATGTGGTGGCATGGGGGGATATTGCCAAATCTCTCTCTGAACAGGTGAAAAAAGGTCGTAAAATTTATGTGGCAGGCCGGCTTCAGACCCGAAGCTGGGAAACGCCGGATGGTCAGAAGCGTTGGACGACTGAGATTATTGTTGATAGAACACTTGCTCTTGGCACTGTGGATTCTGAAATTGGGACTCCAGTGGCTACGGCTGAATCAGCTGAATCAGGCACTAAGGTTACCCTTTCTGAGCCTGTGGTTAAGGGGCCGGAAGCTCCTGCAGAACCGACAGTGGTTCCAGAAAATCCTACTGCTGTACCAGCGATCAATTATGAGCCGGAGATTAAGCCAGAGGATTTGCCATTCTAGAGTTAGATAAGATTCATTTTGAGTTTTTCTGGACTTCCTATATAGTGGGAAGCCATTAGCTTAACTATAATGAGTCGTTTATTGGTAGAACCTGAGATTGGAGAAGGGGATGAATATTCAGAGGCCGAGATAAAACAACGAGCTATTGATTTGGTTAATGATGGCTTAGCAGGTTGGAACCTACCTAAGACTATGAGGTTAAGAATTTCAACTCTTTTTCGTGGTTTGTTAGATGAAGATCGGGATAGGGATGAAAATTACGAACATAAAACACTGATTCATTATGAGAATGTAGTGCACGAGCTTCGTCATTTAATAGAGCGGGAACGGACGATTTATGATTTAAGGGGTGAAATGCGAGACGCTGTAGAGAGAATAGTCCGATATAAGCTGGACAATGGTCTTGAGGCTTAGCTTTTGTCACAAAGTTTAATCCAGGCTTTTAAATCGACTGTTTTTGGGCTTTCGACTTCATCGGTGGGAAAGTTTTCGAAGTGATAATTAACCACTTTCCAGAAGTTTTTGGGCAATTGACGCTGATTCTGACGTATTTTCATGATACAGCTCGTTACTTTTGGTTCTGGATATACCGAAGTAGGGGGTACGTCGGAGATGATTTCTATGTCACCATAGCTTTGGGCTTGCAGGCTCATTCGGTAGCAACGGGGCGGTTGGCCCATGAGGGTTTTGGCATATTGCTTGTCGGTGATGAACACCATGCCGTATGGTTTATGATCTATTTCGGACATGAATTTTCGGTATAATTTTCCGCTGATATGGAACGGAATATTACCTACCAGCAGGTAATCCTGTTTTGGTGGTAAATATTCTAGAATATCCCCATTGATAAGCCGTCTTCTCGATTGTTGAATAACTTTTTTGTTCTTTGAGCTTTTATTAACATTAGCTAAATCTTCTTCAGACTTAGGCTTATGAATAAAATATTTGTTCGAAATATCACTCTTTTCTTTTAAATAAGTCATATTATTGCTATGAACTAATTTTTTATACAATACTTCAAAAAGATCCTGGTCGAATTCAATGCAATCTACGTCATCAAAATGCTCAATTAAGTGTTCTGTTATGTAGCCCAAACCGCCACCGATTTCTACAATTTTAGTTCCCGGTTTATAGATCGATTTAATTGTATCGATCATTTTGCTGATCACTCTTTCATCGGTTGTAAAAACCTGCCCGTAGTATTTGCGGGGTATGTGTTTTATTGTATCGAGTTCTGCCTGACAGTTGCTTTGATTTAACTTCATAGGTAAGCATTGTACATAAAGTTGCTATTGTGCTCAAATTCGACCATTATGGAGCCTTACAGCTCAAGTCTTAATGAGTTTGCCAAATCCGATAGTCATTCTGAAATGAATTCAGAATGACGAAGGGGGACGAATCACTTACTTCTCATGAAAAAATTTATTTACATACTATTCGCTTTATTGCTCCTTTCTCCGGTTACAGGGGAGCTTTGGCGGTTAAAAGTGCTTTATTTTGAGTTTTTACCTTCAGATATGATTATCCCACCTCTTTTTGTGGCATGGGTGACTTATAAGCTTAAGTATGATCGCAAATTAAGGTTGGGTAAGGTGAGTAAGATGGTTATCCTCTTTTTATTTATTATCACTATAGCCTACCTCGCTAACTTGTTCCGATTCCCTCTCAAAGAGATGATTGTGGCTTTTTCGAATTTGGGGCGTTTTGGGATGTATCTTATTCTTACCGTTCTTACCTATGACTTGCTTGAGACTCAGAAGAAGAATCAATTTCGTGATCTCATATTATGGTCGATGGGAGCGAGTCTATTACTGATTGTCTTGCTTGGCTTTCTTCAGCTCCAGTTCTTTCCCAGTTTCTATGATTTAGGACTACACCTAAAGGGATGGGATCCTCATATTGGCCGTTTGCTTTCTACTTGGTTTGACCCTAATTTTATTGGGGGCTATTTAGCTTATATGCTTGGTCCGGTGATCGCATTGGCTCTTTATTTTCGTCATCAAGGAGAGAGAAGATGGTTTTTATTGATGGCAGCATTCTTGTTCATTTGTCTTATTGCACTTTATTTAACTTTTTCACGGTCGGGTTACTTGGCTTTTATGCTTGTGTTGGGGCTTTTAGCTCTTTTTAAGTCCCGAAAAGTCCTGGTGGCGGGTATTCTCTTAATACTGTTAGCCTTTACGTTTTCGCCGCGTGTTCAGCAGCGATCGATTGAGGCTTGGGACTCCGGGAAGTCCCTGATTGGCTTAGACGCTCAAAAACCCCTGGATCCAACGGCAGAACTTAGGGTGTGGTCATGGAAGTTTGCACTCGAAATGATTTCTGAGAACCCTTGGGTTGGAGTGGGGTATAGTCGCTATGCTTATGAGATTAATCAAAGAGGGCACGGTCTTCTGTCGGGCCATGCTTCAGGGGGCTCGGATAGCTCACTTCTTACGATTTGGGCTACATCAGGTGTTTTTGGCATTCTGAGTTATTTAGCGATTGGTTTTGTGGCGGTAACGTCTGCGATTCGGCGTTTGTGGAAAAAAGCTGATTTCAGGAGTTATCTTGATGCAGGTCTCGTTGCTGGTTTTGGGGGGATGATGGCCCATTCTTTTTTTGTAAATTCACTCCTTTTCCCCCTAATGATGGTTTATTTGCTGGTTGGTTTGGGTTTGCTGGATGAAAAATAGGATTATTGCAAAGCTTTAATTCTATTCACTCCTTCTATTTCTTTTAGTAAATCAACTGTAGAAGGGGATAGGTGTTTTTGCCAGTCGCTATCTTTCTTCATTGCTTCACGAGTATCAGTTGCGCAGATGTCGATTTCCTTTTTTACAATGGTTACGGGGAGGTTGGTGTGTTTTTCGAACAATTCTTTCACTAATCCATCATTACCTACAAAAACTTGCTGAAACTCAGGGGTTAAACCTATTACATAATCAGGCCATTTATCGTTATCATGAATATCGGGAATGGGGATGATTTTATATTGGTTTTCCGAAATATCGTTTTCAGCTAGGGCTGCTTGGATGATTTTTTTTCGCTCTTCAGCAGAAAAGGGATTACCTTTAGTATTTTTGTACTGGGCACTGCCAATGCCTATCACCAAAAAGTCTACTTCGTTTAAAGCTTGTTTTATTGCTGATAAGTGGCCTAAGTGAAAGGGCTGGAACCGACCGGTGTAAAATCCTGTTTTCATCGTTTTACTGATTGATTATCAATGTGCTTGAATTCTATCATAACTTTTTGGACTAAGGACTAGGGACTAGGTTAGAGGTGCGGATTCATTAAATAAGCCTAGCCTTTAGCTAGTCCGTGAGATTATTTTTCTCGGATTATAAGAGGGAGGGACATGTTCTGAATTTCGACTACTTTTACTCCTGCGATCAGGGCTGCCCGATTGGCTCTAATGGCGGTGGTCAGGTTTTCTAATCTTGGTTTGAAGAACTTGTAATAGCCTTGGAGAGATGTGTAAGCTCCCAATTTTGCTCTGATTTCTACCTGGCTTTCCTGAAGACCAATAAACTCACCCAGTTTCTTTTCAGCTTCTTCGCCTTCAAATATATTCAGATTATCAAAGAAGGCGGTTTCACTGGTTGTGATTTCAGTCGCAGTGTTCGCTGAATTTGAATTTAAAAAATCGATTTTATACTGAAGATCATTGATTCGCTGGTCTGTTTTGGATAAAAGTGAATTCAATAAAAATTGATATTCATCTAATTTATCTGATCGGTTTACGGCTTGATCTAAATATTGAAAAAGATCTATGGAGAGGGTATTTCTGATCTGACTGAGGATTTGAGAATCGGTCTGAAGGGTTGAGTTGATATCCACTGTTTTTTCGCCCAGGTAATAGGTAGAAAGGATGCTTTTTTGGAGCGCTTTTGCCTGGCTTTGCTGAAGTTTAGTTAAATGCTGACCACGACTTAGGTAATTGGTGAGCCAGACGGTGTTTTTTAATTGCTGATCGTACTCAGGCAGGGCTACACCCCTTCCTTCTCCTACAATATTATTTGCTGTGACCCCTGTGGCGCTGCCAGAGGTAGGAATCGAGGTCAGCAAGTGACGATCGTCAATGCCGGCTTGTTTATCCACTTTATAAACCGTCAAGACTCCTGTTTTAACTCCATGTGTATAGACTTGCTCTTGGGTTTTTTGATCTTCAGAATTAAAAATGGATACAATGTTGCCCCAGTTTCTGAATAGCAGAAGAGTCAAAAGAACCAGCACAAAAGTCACCATAAATAGGGGGAATACCTTTTCCCGTTCGGCACGCTCAGGGCTTGCTTTTTTCGGATGATGACCTTTTACCACTTTCTTCAGCCTTTTATGGGCTTTTTCGTGCTTGTTGACGTGGTGATGAATGTGATTTGTGTGATCCGTCATGTATTTTGGGTTCTACTTGCCCATCTTATTTATCTAATCATTATACCATGAACAGTCTCAAGTCTCAAGTGCGAGTCTCAAGTTCTCTTCGATACACTCAGAGCCTTTGGCGAGTCTCAAGGGTTTTTATGTTTCAAAAGGTACTTCTTGTGTTAGAATGCCTCTGAAAACTCCTTAATTTTCACTTCATGAAGATTGGTATTGATGCACGGATGTATGGCTCTGGTTTTACTGGCATTGGCCGATACACTTATGAACTTATTTCTCATCTTTCTCAAATTGATCAGACGAATGAGTACGTGATTTTTCTCAGAAAAGAAGCTTTTGATGAGTTTCAACCTCCGAATGAACGCTTTTCCAAGGTTCTTGCTGAATTTCCTCACTATTCTTTTGCTGAACAGCATGGTTTTTTGAAACTTCTGAACCAATCAAAGCTGGACCTGATGCATTTCTGCCATTTTAATGCGCCACTTCGGTATAAAAAGCCCTATGTGGTTACCATTCATGATTTAACTCTCTCATTTTTTCCGGGTAAGAAATTCAATAGTTTTTGGAGGCGATATGCCTATCGGAAAGTGCTCAAGTCTGTTACTTCTCGGGCGAAGAAGATTATTGCCGTTTCTGAGAACACTAAACATGACCTGAAGAAGATGTTTAAAATGGACGATGAGCGGATTCAGGTGATCTATAATGGGGTGAATCCGGAGTTTGCAATCAAATCGGAGACTGCTCGCCCTGATCTGATGAAACGACTTGGTATTACGAAGCCTTATTTCTTGTACACAGGAGTGTGGCGGGATCATAAAAATATTGTGGGCCTTATTAAAGCTTTTGCGGAGGTTGATCAGGAACTTGGAGATCAGTATGAATTGGTGATTACGGGTCGCCATAATCCGACGTACCATGAAATTCCTGACACTGTAAAAGCTTTGAATCTCGAGGAAAAAGTGCACTTGGTAGGTTTGGTGGAGGAAAATGATTTAAAAGCGCTTTATCAATACGCATTGTCCTATGTCTTCCCGTCATTTTATGAGGGGTTTGGCTTACCTCCTTTGGAGGCCATGCAGTGTGGCACGCCTGTGGCGGCGTCAAATCAGTCGGCTATTCCTGAAGTATGCGGGGAGGGGAATGCCCTTTTCTTTGACCCCTATAGCCATGAGGATATGAAAGAGAAGCTCAAAATGATTGCAGCCGATGCGTCGCTTCGTCAAAAACTGGTAGATAGGGGATTTGAGAGGGTTAAACAATTTGATTGGGGAGAAATGGCAACGGCGGTTCTTGAGATTTATAATCAGACTAAGGTCGATGGATAAATTGAGCGAATTAATCAAAGTCAGGCTCGATACCCATTCTTTGGGCGAATCCGCAAAGAGTGCAGAGGTTTTATTTGGGGCGAATGAATTTTTGAAGGTTCAATTCGGGGGCGAGGAGGTAGGTGTAAAAGCGTATCGACTTGAGAGAGGGGCGCTCTATATTGCTTCTGAAAATTCGGTGTGGAGTCAGGAGTTTTTGGGCCGACGGGCTAAGCTTCTGAAGTACCTACAGGAAAAGTATGGAAAAAAACGCGTTCAAAGCGTTCGAATAAAATGTTTGACAATTAAATAGACCTCTATTACACTTCTGGTCGCTAACTTAAATCCTTAATCTCAGTAAACGCCTGTGCTTAAAATCAGACTCCAGCGTACCGGACGAAAGAACAGACCCTACTATCGCGTCGTGGTTGCCGAACATTCCGCTCCTATAAAAGGGAGAATCATTGATAAACTTGGCTCTTATGACCCTCTGATAAAGCCATGGGGTTTTGAGGTTGATACCGATAAGGTTCTTGAGTGGATCAAAAAAGGGGCAAAGCCCAGCAATACGGTTGCCCGGCTTCTTAAGGCATCCGGTGTTAAGGATATGGAAGGGTTTATTATTGAGATGAAAGATAGGAAAAAGAAGAAAGAAGAAGAGAAAAAGCCAGAAGCATCCGCTGCTGCGCCTGCCGAAGGTGGTGAGGCTGCTGCGGAAACCTCTGCTGATAAGCCTAAAGAAGAGAAGCCTACTGAGGATGTGAAAGAAGAAACTCCAACTGAGGAAAAGTCTGCAGAAGAAGCAAAAGAAGAAACTCCTGTTGAAGAAAAAACTGATGAAACTCCCGTTGAGGAGTCAAAGGAAGAAGTGCAGGAAGAGGCCAAAGATGATACAAAGGAGGAGAAGGCAGAAGAGGCTGCTGCAGAAGAAGATGTGAAGGAAGGGGTTGATGAAACCAATGAAGAAAAGTCAGATGAAGAGGCAAAGGAGGAAGCTCCAGTGGAAGAGAAAAAGGAAGAGGAAGAACCTAAAAATGAACAAAAAGAAGAGACTCCTGAGGAAGTTGAAAAAGAGGAGAAATAGTTTCAGCTATAATTTCGACCCGATTTAATCGGGATCGAGTTAAAAAATTTAAAACTTAAAATTTTCTACTATGTCAGAAGAAACTGCTTCCACAGAAGATCAATCTGTTGGCCCTGACAAGGATTTTGTCGAATACGTTGTAAAATCCATTGTCAGTCAGCCAGAAAAAGTATCTGTTACTCGCTCTGTTGATTCTATGGGTGTTCTTTTAACCTTGCAGGTTTCAAAAGAAGATATGGGTAAAGTGATTGGTAAAAGTGGTCAAACCGCTAAGTCAGTCCGAATCCTACTTCGTGTAATTGGGGCAAAAACCAATACTCGTATTAATATGAAAATTGTTGAGCCAGAGGGGGGAGAGGTTAAAATGGGTGAGCTGGACGACGAGACTGCGGAAAAGAGTGTTTTGGATGAGCCGGATCTTGAGATATAATCAATAAGGATTTAGAATTAAGAATTAGGGATTAAGCTTGCTTATCAGATGGATAGGCTGGCTCCTGAGTTCAGAGTCCTGAATCCCTTTTTAATTTTTTAGATTGAGTGTATGGAAGGAGGACTTATGGTAACCAGTGAGTTTAATATCGTTGACTTGATGAATTTGGGTGTTGCGATTGCTATTATTATGGCGGGAACTCTTTCTGTTTTCTATATTTTCTTTGGTGGTATTTCCTTTATTCTTTCCGGAGGTCAGGAGGATAAGATCAAACAAGCGGTTCATACAATCCGCTACGCGATCATTGGACTTATTGTAACGATCTTTTCTGTTACGATCATTAAGGTGCTCGGGCTTGTGTTTGGCTTTGATCTTCTATCTCTCATTACCTGGGATCGAATTTCAGTTCTGATGAATGGTTTGATCAATAAAATCGCGAGTGGCGGGACAGGTCAAAATCTCCCTGGTAGTGGAATAGGGACACTTCGCTGATTCCTATTGCTTTCCGATTGACAGCCGATTGTTTGCCAATTGTCTGACGATTGGATTTTCTATTGGATTACGATGGGCTGGCAATTGGAGCATTATTCCATTTCCATGGCGGCGACTTGGATGTTTTTCCAGTCGTATGGGAATCGGAAGGATTCTATGGCTCTTATGAGTGTGGCAAAAAGACTCCAAGGGCTGTCAGTGAGGTAAACAAATGAGTTTCCCCTTTCTAAGTTTGGGTTGTAGTCTTCGGTAAAATCTTGTGGTGGAGTGATAGGGACTACTCCGTATCTCATCGCGATTTCCTCTTCCTCAAGACATTCTTTGCTGTGAGCTGGGATTAAAATTATGTCTGCTGCCGCGTAAATTTTCCGCTTTTCATCCTCAGCGCTATCTGTGATGGCGAATTTGGTTTTGTTTTCCTCAGCTAAATCAGTGAAGTACTTTTGGTATTTTTCGGTTCCGATGCTGGTTAAGACAATCTCAACGGGCTGTTCCAGGATTCCGTTCATGATGTC
Organism: Patescibacteria group bacterium; assembly: GCA_029260985.1. Taxonomy (GTDB): domain Bacteria; phylum Patescibacteriota; class Gracilibacteria; order UM-FILTER-43-11; family UM-FILTER-43-11; genus JAJDCE01. The sequence continues at coordinate 17,474 of JAJDCE010000071.1, forward strand.
CTGAATCATATCCAGGTTGTTTTGATCGGTGAGAGGAAAAGTGACGCAGATCAGAGGTATTTTTTTATCAAAAACAAGTCCGACTTCATTGCAGAAAGCTTCTTTATTGCTGATTTTATTGGCAATTGTTTTCTTGCTGAATTTCTGATGAATTTTGTTGTCGTAAGCCGGGTTGAACTTGTTGTCAGACATAAATTTGTTTCTAGGATATCTAGCTATTATAGCATTTTTACCTCCTAAAATCAATCATTTTGTAGTCTCAAGTGCACTTCGGCTTTGCTCAGAGCTTCTGGCGAGTGCAAGCCTGCCTGCCGGCAGGCAGGTCTCAAGTGGTCAATTTGGAGATTGTGATTTTGAGCATTAACCTTTAGAATTGCTGTGTTAATTTGACGACATATGAATGTAGAAATACACAAAAAATCAGGGGAGAAGCGATTGGTGGTGATTGATGGGAATCATTTGATTCACCGAGCGTTTTATGCGATTCAGAATCCTCTTATGACTTCTACCGGGGAGCAAACCAATGCGATTTATGGTTTTGCGAGTATGCTTCTGAATATTCTCGAAGCTGAAGAGCCGGATTATATTGCGATGACTTTTGATGAGAAGGCTCCTACCTTTCGGCACGATAAACATGAGGAATACAAGGCAACCCGTAAAAAAGCTCCGGACGAGCTGTACGCGCAAATTCCCCGAATTCGGGAAATGATTAAATGTTTTAAAATGCCGACTTTTTCTAAGGAAGGTTATGAGGCGGATGATATGATGGGGACTTTGGCTAAGAAGGCTCAACAAGAGGGGATTATTACGCATATCGTAACGGGTGATATGGATTTGCTTCAACTGGTTAATCATAAGATCTTGGTTGTTTTTCCTCATAAGGGTTATCGGGAGCCAAAGTTTTATGATGCTGATGGTGTATATGAAAAATATAGTATCCATCCAGACCAGGTGGTCGATTATAAAGCATTAGTTGGGGATACTTCGGATAATATTAAAGGAGTTGATGGTATAGGGCCTAAAGGCGCATCTGAGCTTCTTGGGAAATACAAAACCCTTGATGGGATCTATGAGCATTTGGATGAGATATCCGAAAATCACCGTCAGAAGCTTGAGAGGGATAAAGAGACAGCTTATTTTGCTCACGATTTGGCCCGTATTCGAACGGACGTGGAATGTGAGTTTGTACACAAAGACGCAGAGCCTTCTAATCTTGATTATTTGGGGCTTATGAAGTTCTTTGAGGAGATGGAGATGCGAAGTCTCCAAAGACGGCTTACGAAGATGCTGCCAGCGGATAAACTACAGCCTGAGGAGCAGATGGCGATGTTTTGAATAACAAAATAGCTATGTAACGATGGGCAATAATGATTGACTATTCAAAGGTCAAATGTTTTAATTTACTGCCAAATTAATTATTCAATAAGCCATGAGAGCGTTACGATCTGCTGAGCAATATGAAATGACTGGAGAAGAAGAGCGGAATGTTCAGCGATTTCTTGAGGAGCTTAAAGGCGCTGTTCTTCCTGAGCGTTATCCTGTTTTTGAGACGCTTATAAAACATTTATGTGTCGTTCAGGATCCTTATAATAAGGAGTATCCACATATAGACAATGTAATACATGGAATCGAGGTGGCACGTTTATGTATGATGAAAAGGCCTGAATTATCTGAGGTTCTTTTACTTGGGGCTATTGGGCACGACTGGGATAGAGCTTGTGGTGAAAGGCGTATCAAATCAGCTGATTATCCGAATACCGAAGAGGGCTATAGGCAATATAAAGAAAAGCATGCCCGAAATAGCGCGGATCTATTTTGTGCTGAACTGCGAGGAGGATTTGATGATGAATTGATTGCGGGGGTTTATGATATGATTCTTAATCATGAGATTGGTGGTGAGGGAGAAGCGGGTGTGCTTGATTTTGCTGATGGAATGAATTTTTTTACTCATAGCGCAACTGACTATTTCAGGCACAGGAGAATGTATGCGGGTGAAAATGGAAATGGGCTGAGTCCTGAACAGCTAGAAGAAGAAAGAAAAAAAGGATTCGCAACGAAAGTAATATTCATGACAGATACAATGAGCGCTGAGGAGTTGGATTTTTTAAGGGCGTATGTTCAGAAAAATAGAGATAGATTAACTAGTGTTGTAAGAGAAGAGTTAGCTGATTTATTAGGTTGTGATATAAGTATGTCCGATTAATTTCCCCTATGTCTGTAATTAACCTGTCTGAAATATACCGCGAGAAACATAGCCTCTCTCTTTATAATAGACTCAGGGAATTATTCAATTTGGACTTATTACGAGGCAAGCTCCATTTTTGCAATGGAGGAGTATTTTAAAAGAAATCTGCCTGAAAAAAAGTGTGCATATTTATGCCAAAAGGCCGCATATGTACTTCTTAGAGATGTGGAGATTGCGAGAGACCCAAATGATCAATTTGATGAAAATGATCCTGCATACCTTTCTGCTTTGGATGAGGTGAAGGATTTTCCATACTTCTTAATACAGGATGCTACCCGAAGACGGCTTGCCGCGTGGATGGCAGGTGGATCTGTGGACTTTGCAACAGAAAAGCAAAAATGGGGTTTTAATGATGATGAATTCATCTCAGTTCCAAAGGTTTTTTTACGATACAGGCACTTTGAGGACGGGGGATTGTTAGATTTAAAGCATATTGGAGAGATAAATGATTTGCAGGCTGATAGTTTTAGGGTCAGAATGGCAAAGCTTTTATCCGTATCTCCTGAGCTGGCTCCGGATTCCGTGTGATGAGTTGACGGGGTGTTTGTATGTGTATATAATCATCTCCTTTTAGTTGAAAATATATGAGTCCTTCGGCAGATAAGCCAAAACACAATTGGGAGTCAGATGTTAATAGGATTGTAGGATCTCTGAATGCATTATGTGGAGGCAGGATGAGACCCGGGCAAGCATGGGATGTTAAAATTGAGATGCTTACTGAATTGGTGGTGCCTGCACGATGGAGGATTTCGGTTGCGCTTCTTGGGTCTGATAATGAGATAGAGCAGGGGCCGGTGAGTGTGGAAAAAAATAGCACAGGCGGCTGCCCGTTTACCGCGTATGATGTGTCAGATCATTTTTTTAAGAAATAAATTATTAAGCCTGCAATAGTGGCTGGTATTCAGTGAATTATTGTTTTTGGTATAATGAAGTTGTTTTTATTAATAACGAGGTAACGAATATGGATATACAATTCATAAACACCAAAGAGTGGATGGTTGATGGGGAGGTATTTACTCCTTATATAGTACGGGCGGCATCTGAACTGCCTGGTAAGGAAGGGGATTTGAATGTGGTTTTTGTGGATGATCAGGAGATTCAGCGGCTTAACAAGGATTATCGAAAAAAAGATTCACCTACTGATGTACTTTCGTTTTCTTATTTAGAGTCCGTTGATTTTAAAGAGACTGGGTTAATTGGGGAGATCTATATAAGTGTAGAGACAGCTAAACGGCAGGCTGAAGAGATTGGATGGAGCCTTGATCAGGAGCTTATTAAGCTTTTTGTGCACGGTCTGGTTCATATATATGGGTATGATCATGAGACGGATGAGGGGTATGAGGAGATGTCGGCTTTGGAGAGGAGAATAATTGAGGGGTAGGCATATCCTAATTGTCATTCTGAATTTAATTCAGAATCCTACATCATTTAATCTGACTTAGGATCCCGGATCGAGTCCGGGATGACGTATGGTGAATAAATTAATTGTTCATCTGTTTTTGGCTTATATAAAAGGTTTATTTATCATTCATATCTAATTTGTTTACTAATTTTTAGATGATGATCTAGTCATTAAATCTATTTTTCACCTTATTTAAGCCATTTCTTCACTATTTATTATTCTTGTTCACATTATTTACCCTCTGAAAAATAGTATGAGTAAATAATTTGTTCAATATTTTGGCCTATATTGCCTTGTTTCGTTAAATTTAGCCTATTTTTATATAAATTTTTTGTTCAAGGGTTTATATTTTACTTAAGCCATATAAATTGAGTACAAAAATTGAACTCTCGTTCTTTCTGTAGGTTATTTTATAAAAAAGGTTTGCCAGTAAAAATATAGTGATGTAGACTGCGTATGTTTTGAAGTTAGCATGTAAATGATTTATTGAATTTCAGCGTATTTTTGTTTTGATGACTAGCGAAACCTAGGATCAAAAAAATTGTACATAACCTTTAATATCGCAATATGCCCAAGGAACAAATCGTTGCCAGTCTGGATATCGGCAGCTCTAAAATACGTACTGTTATCGCTCTGATTGAAGAGGAAAAGAAAATGCCTAATATAATAGGTGTTGGTGTTTCACCTTCTACGGGTATGAGAAAGGGGAATATTATTGATGTAGATGAAACCATTAGTAATATCTCTGCAGCACTAGAAGACGCTGAGCGAATGTCCGGAGCGCCTATCCACCATGTTTTTGCGGGTTTGAGCGGGCATCATATAGAATCATTCGATAGTAAAGGAGTGATCGCTATTTCTCATGCTGGTTCTGAAATCATTGAAGATGATATCAACCGAGTGCTCGAAGCGGCTCAGGCCGTATCAATGCCAAGTAATCGACGAATTCTTCGTATTATCCCTAAATCTTTCTCAGTTGATGATCAGAAAGGGATTAAGAACCCTGTTGGAATGATTGGGGTGCGCCTCGAAGTCGACGCTCATATTATTACAGGGCAAGGCACTATTATTAAGAATATTGAAAAAGCGGTTCATCAGGCAGGTGTGGATATTGATGATGTTGTACCGAGTTCATTGGCGGCTGCTGAAGCTGTTCTTTCAAGGCGACAAAAGGAATTAGGAGTGGTTGTGATTGATGTGGGATGTGGTAGTACAAGCATTGCTGTTTTTGAAGAAGGCACTACATTACACGCGGCTTCACTTCCTGTTGGAGGTGAAAGTGTGACCAATGATGTGGCTATCGGACTTAGAACTTCTATTGATACCGCTGATAAAATTAAGATTGAATATGGCACTACTAATCCTGAAGAGGTAAATGAGCGCGAAACGATTGACCTTTCTTTGATTAGTAAAATAGACAGTCATACCGTTTCAAAAAGGCATATGTCTGAAATTATTCAGGCTCGTTATCACGAAATGTTCCATATGGTTAAAGATGAACTTCGCGCCATTGGACGTGATGGCATGCTTCCTGCAGGCGCTATTCTTACTGGCGCTGGGGCAAAAGTGCCTGGCTGTTTGGATTTAGCTCGTGAGGTATTGGGTCTTCCGGTTCAGATTGGCTTTCCAACTGAAGTGGATGGTGTAGTGGATAAAATTGATGATCCTGCTTATGCGACTGCAATCGGTTTAGTGGTTTGGGGCTCACGCTTCGAAGGTCGTTCCTATGGTTTTGGATCTTTTGATGTTAAGAAAATCTTTACAGGTGTAAAGGGATGGTTTAAAAATTTGCTTCCATAATTCAAATAGCTATCCAGTTGCTAGCCAATTGCTAACAGATTGCTATAAAAATAAAAACAAACAAACAATAAGTACTTAGTTCTCACGCTTTGATAAATCGGGGCATGAAAACTAAGCATTTGTTTCTATTTTTATTATTCTTAATCCAAGTTTCATGTCAGATGCATTAAAACATTTATTTAATGGCTCAAAGCCCACTTCTCGTCCTTCGAGTTCTGTGGAAGTTAAGCCAGAGATTACCCCTCTCGCCTCTATTAAAGTAATAGGTGTTGGTGGAGGTGGCGGCAATGCGGTTAACCGTATGATTAGCGCCAAAGTGGATGGTGTTGATTTTATTTCGGTGAATACCGATGCTCAGGCTCTTTATCATTCTCAGGCGTCACATCGCATCAATGTAGGAAAAGGAACGACTCGTGGACTTGGAGCTGGTTCTGTTCCTGATGTGGGTAAGAAGGCTGCTGAGGAAAGCAGTGAAGAGTTAAAGGCGGCGATTGAAGGTGCAGACATGGTTTTTGTAACTTGCGGCCTTGGAGGCGGTACGGGGACTGGCGCGGCTCCCATCATCGCTGATATTGCTAAAGAAATGGGAATCCTCACCGTGGGTGTGGTGACCAAACCTTTTTCATTTGAAGGGGTTCGTCGTTCTCAAACAGCGATGAATGGTTTGGAAGAATTGAAAGAAAAGGTAGATACCCTTATCACTATTCCAAATGATCGCATCTTATCCATTATTGATAAGAAAACTCCATTAACAGATGCCTTTGTGGTGGTGGATGATATTTTACGTCAGGCGATTCAGGGGGTTGCTGATCTTATTACCGTTCACGGTATGATCAATGTGGACTTTGCGGATGTGCGGGCGATTATGGAGAATGCTGGCTCATCGTTGATGGGTGTGGGTTATGGAACGGGTGAAAACCGAGCGGTTGATGCGGCACGAGCTGCTATTGAAAGCCCACTTCTTGAACTTTCTATTCAGGGGGCGAAAGGAATTCTCTTCAATGTTACCGGTGGTAATGACCTTTCTATGTTTGAAGTGGATGAGGCGGCTAAGGTGATTACCGAAGCGGCTGACAGTGAAGCGAACATTATCTTTGGCGCTGTGATCAATGAAAATTACACAGGTGAAATCAAAGTAACGGTTATCGCGACCGGTTTCAGCGAGGAAGACCAGCAGCGTATTCAAGGGTCATCTGCCTCAGGAACCATCCAGCGCCTTGGCAATATACCTACCAGCAATGTGAAAGTTATGGGCGTTCAGCCTGCTGGTAATAAATCTGAAGTTGATCTTGAGGTACCGGCGTTTATGCGTAAAACACTCCGTAAATAAGCCAAATAGCTTTCAAATTGCTAACAAATAGCTTTCAAATTGCAGATCAGGTATTTGCGATATGATGGCTATTTGATTGCGCGAATCCCGATGTAATCGGGTGAGCTGATAGCCATTTGTAAACTTGCGTAGCAAGTGTTTTTTTGGTATAATATATGGATAAACTTTATGTGAATGGAACCCAATCAAGACCCAAACACCACCAAGCTGGCAGCGAAGGCTGCTGAGGTTAAACAGCAGTTTAAAGAAAAGGCGATTCAGGCTAAGGCGAAAGAATTGGATCTGTCTTATGTTAATTTGCTGACTATGCCTCTCAACCCGGATATTGTCGGGGTTATACCCAAAGAAGAGGCTGAAGCAGCGAGGGTGGCTCCTTTTTTCCTTTCCGGTAAAAAATTGAGGATCGCGGTGATTGAGCCTGATGAAAAAGTTCAAGCATTGGTTGAAAAGCTTCGG